>JAQTMM010000011.1 GCA_028714335.1 Dehalococcoidales bacterium | reverse complement strand
TATTATGGAGAGTTTGATCCCGGCTCAGGATAAACGCTGGCGGTGTGCTTTATGCATGTAAGTCGAACGGGTTCCGCAAGGAATCAGTGGCGGACGGGTGAGTAACGAGTAAGTGACCTGCCCTTAAGTGGGGAACAACTCTGAGAAATCGGAGCTAATACCGCATGAAATCCTTTTTATAAATATTGAGGATTAAAGCCGTAAGGCGCTTTTGGAGGGGCTTGCTTATGATTAGCTAGTTGGTGAGGTAACGGCCCACCAAGGCTACGATCATTAGCTGGTTTGAGAGGACGACCAGCCACACGGGGACTGAGACACGGCCCCGACTCCTACGGGAGGCAGCAGCAAGGAATATTGGGCAATGGGCGAAAGCCTGACCCAGCGACACCGCGTGGGGGAAGAAGACCTTCGGGTTGTAAACCCCTTTTATCAGGGAAGAATAATGACGGTACCTGATGAATAAGCCCCGGCTAACTACGTGCCAGCAGCCGCGGTAATACGTAGGGGGCAAGCGTTATCCGGATTTACTGGGCGTAAAGCGGGCGTAGGCGGCTTGTTAAGTCAGAAGTGAAATCTCCCGGCTCAACTGGGAGGGTGCTTTTGATACTGGCAAGCTTGAGTGCAGCAGAGGAAGATGGAATTCCCGGTGTAGTGGTGAAATGCGTAGATATCGGGAGGAACACTAGTGGCGAAGGCGGTCTTCTGGGCTGTAACTGACGCTGAGGTCCGAAGGCGTGGGGAGCAAACAGGATTAGATACCCTGGTAGTCCACGCAGTAAACGATGGATACTAGGTATGGGGAGTATCGACCCTCTCCGTGCCGAAGCTAACGCTTTAAGTATCCCGCCTGGGGAGTACGGTCGCAAGACTAAAACTCAAAGGAATTGACGGGGGCCCGCACAAGCAGCGGAGCGTGTGGTTTAATTCGATGCAACACGAAGAACCTTACCAAGGCTTGACATGTTGGAAGTAGTGAACGGAAACGGAAACGAACTGTTAAATCAGTAGCCATCACAGGTGATGCATGGCTGTCGTCAGCTCGTGCCGTGAGGTGTCGGGTTAAGTCCCATAACGAGCGCAACCCCTGTTGCCAGTTAATTTCTCTGGCGAGACTGCCCCGCAAAACGGGGAGGAAGGCGGGGATGACGTCAAGTCAGTATGTCCCTTATGCCTTGGGCCACACACACGCTACAATGGATGGTACAGCAGGTTGCAATGGAGCGATCCGGAGCTAATCCTTAAAACCATCCCCAGTTCGGATTGCAGGCTGCAATTCGCCTGCATGAAGTCGGAGTTGCTAGTAACCGCGTATCAGCTTGGCGCGGTGAATACGTTCTCGGGCCTTGTACACACCGCCCGTCACGTCATGAAAGTCGGCAACACCTGAAGCCGATGTGCTAACCCGCAAGGGAGGCAGTTGTCTAGGGTGGGGTCGGTAATTGGGACGAAGTCGTAACAAGGTAGCCGTAGCGGAAGCTGCGGCTGGATCACCTCCTTTCTAGGGAGATGAAAAATTGGTGTGAAACCAGTTCTCCTAGGTCGGTCGCCTCCGAATTTATTCGGGGACGCCTCTTTCCCTCCGCTATCCAGTCGTTAAGGTGAATTTTTTATCCCCTGTCATTCCGGCACAGACCGGAATCCATCCCTTTTACGTTTCCTCTCCCCTTGCGGGAGAGGATAAAGGTGAGGGGTATATCATCCCCCTATCCAGTCGTTAAGGTGATTTTTTACCCCCTTTTCATTCCGGCACAGGCCGGAATCCATCCCTTCTTACGTTTCCTCTCTCCTTGCGGGAGACGATATAGGTAAGGAAAGCACTCATGAAAGACTAAAGTGCATTTACATTCTCCCCCAACCCATATATACTGATATTAAGCACATGTCGTTCATCCAAAACAAAAATATTACACCAATTGAAACTTCAAAACAAAAAACAAAGATATTAAAAATTAAACCTGAATTAACATATAACAAAAAACAAATATTGAAGCTGTTTACACTCGAATTGTTTTGAAATAAAAAAATCAAATCATGTTCAACAGGAGCGATATGAAATACATATTATTAATCAGTATCCCCGTAATATTAGCCTTATTACTATTAACCGGCTGCAGCGGTGAACGCGTTGCAGAAGAAGGCGATAGTGTAACCGTGCATTACACCGGCTCGTTAGAAGACGGGACGGTCTTCGATTCTTCCGTTGGCAAAGACCCCCTCACATTCACCATCGGGGCAGGGACAGTAATTACTGGTTTTGACGCCGCTGTACGCGGCATGAAAGTTGGCGAGACTAAAACAGTTACGCTAACGCCCGACCAGGCCTACGGGGAATATAATGATGGCTTGATTATTACCCTTGAAATCAGTCAAATCCCGTCAAGTATCAATTTGGAACTTGGAGAAAATATTCCGTTACAGAACAACGCCGGACAGGTTTTTGTCGGCAAGATAATTGGCATCGGACTCACTACCATTACGGTGGATGCCAACCACGAACTTGCCGGTAGAACCCTGATTTTTGAAATCGAGCTTGTCAGCATAAACTAAGTTTTCTAATTACATTCTCCTTGATTTTGAGGCGTTTTCATCGTAAAATGTAAAGCGGTATGGGCCATTAGCTCAGTTGGTTAGAGCACAGTCCTGATAAGACTGGGGTCTGTGGTTCGAGTCCACAATGGCCCACCATTTTCCCTTCAGCTACGTTTTTATTAGCTCCAACAGCTCGTAAATATTTACGTGTTTCTTAAAGTATTCGTCACTTTGTGTATTGTTGTAGGTTAATATTTCTATAAAAAATAGACTGATATAACTCGCAAAATACAACCGCTCCGCCTCCCCTGAGAATGGCGCCCGAGGAGGTTGCCATTGTGGCACCTGGTATTTTGTGTTACACTTAAAGTAAGTTCCAGTTTAGGTTATAACAAGCTTCTCGGAAGCGACTCATATAGAGTATTCTTAAGTGTTGGATGACCCAAGCTCTAACTAATAGTTAAGAGAGGAGGCCATCCAATGGTTTTTGAAGACAAGTCTATCCAGTGTACCGATTGCGGCGCCACGTTTACCTTTAGCGTACAAGATCAGGAGTTTTACCAATCCAAAGGCTATACCAACGAACCCAAACGCTGCCCTACTTGCCGTCAAGCACGTAAGACCGACCGCAATGGTGGCTATAGCCCCACGCGCCAGATGTTTCCGGCTACCTGCAGCCAATGCGGCAAAAGCACCGAGGTTCCGTTCCAGCCCCGCGGTGATAAGCCCGTATACTGCAGCGAGTGTTTCAACAAAGTAAAACCCGCCAGATAAACAACGTTAATCCATCAGGTATTTCCGGGTCAGGATGACAAAGCCCGGATGTGCTCTTGGTATTTGACGGCCTGAACGAAAATAATAAAGGAGTAATTATGAAAATTTATGTGGGCAACATCGCCTATGACCTGACGGAGGACCAACTGTCGGCGGAATTCGGTACCTACGGTAAGGTGGAATCCGTAGCTATTCCCTCCGACAAGATAAGCGGCCGGCCCCGTGGTTTTGCTTTTGTGGAAATGCCAACCAAAGCCGAAGCCGAAGCGGCCATTGCCGGGCTTAACGGCAAGACATTGAATGCCCGTACCATTGTAGTTAACGAATCGCGTCCACGGAATGATAACCGGAGCGGTGGTTCCTTTGGTAATAAAAGGGGCGGCGGTTTCGGTGGCGGCCGTGGTGGTTATTCAAGCGGAAACCGGCGCCGGTTTTAAGTCCGGCGATTGCAAAAACAACCTTCGCGGTTTGCCTGTAGCAGCTGGTGAAGGGGATAACGAATGAAGTCAGGCGAGGTGGATGCGGGAACAACGCCTCCCGGATGACTGAAGGAATTTAATGTGAACCTAAAACAAATGCCAAAGTTGCGTCTAGGCGACCTGGAAACGAGTGTTCCCATCGTCCAGGGAGGCATGGGCGTTGGTATTTCTTTATCCGGCCTGGCCTCGGCAGTGGCCAACGAGGGCGGTATCGGTGTTATTTCCACGGCGGGTATCGGCATGCTGGAGCCGGATTTCAATCGGAACTTCCGGGAAGCCAATAACCGGGCTTTACGCCGCGAGATTAAGAAGGCGCGGCAGAAGACGCAGGGCGTTATCGGTGTCAATATCATGGTGGCACTAACCGATTTTACCGACCTTCTTCTGGCCTCGGCGGAAGAAGGGGCTGACATCGTCTTCCTGGGAGCGGGACTGCCGCTAAAAATACCAGAGTTTCTGCTGTCCGGCAAAAACGGGCGGCGTGCCGTCAAGATTGTGCCCATCGTTTCTTCCGCGCGGGCGGCTCAATTGATATTCCAGTACTGGGCAAGGAATTACCATCATGTGCCGGATGGAGTGGTTGTAGAAGGGCCTTTGGCAGGCGGACACCTCGGCTTTAGCCGCGAGCACATCAACGATCCGGAATATGCACTGGAAAAGATATTGCCGGGGGTCATCGCCGCTGTACAGCCCTATGAAGAAAGTTTTGGGAAGAGCATTCCCGTGATAGCCGCCGGGGGTATATTTTCCGGCGCTGATATCTACCGCCACCTGGAAGCGGGAGCAGGGGGAGTACAGATGGCCACGCGTTTCGTCGCTACCCACGAGTGCGATGCCGCCCCTGCATTTAAAGAAACTTACGTTAATTGCCGCCAGGAAGACCTTGTTATCATCGATAGTCCCGTGGGCTTACCAGGGAGGGCTATTAAGAACAAATTCCTTGAAATGGTATCAAAGGGATTTAAAAAACCAATCAAGTGCCCATGGAAATGCTTGAAGACCTGTGACTTTACCAAATCGCCGTATTGTATCGGCGCGGCGTTAACCAATGCCAAGAACGGTATTTTAGATAAAGGATTCGCCTTCGCCGGGGCTAATACCTACAGGATAAACGCCATTACTACCGTCAAGAAGCTTATCGATTCCCTGTTGAGCGAATATAATTTAGCCACCGGTAAAAGCCCGGTAGCTGTGAGTCCTCTCCGCTAGAGAGCGCCAAGCAGGGTATTATGAAAGGAGACGCGATGAATATCTATGTGGGCAACATTTCACTTGAAATGACTGGAGATGAATTGCGCCAAGAGTTTGCGAAATTCGGGCAAGTTATTTCCGTAATCATTATGAGTGACAAATATATCGGCAGCGGCCAGCCTAGGGGTTATGGGTATATTGAAATGCCAACAAAATCAGAAGGAGAAACCGCCATCGCTTGCCTTGAAGGGAAAATGATTAATAACCGGTCCATTAGTGTCGTAGAAGCTCTGCCCCTCTCGCATAAAAACGGGATGACAATGTACGGTAATAGATATAGATATCCTTCTAGTAGAAAGAGAGAGAGAAAATACCAGGTGATTTGAATCGCTTGACCTGTGGTTCAGGCTTTCGATTCGCCTTTTATTAAGTAGTAAAATGAATTTTGAAACCTTTAATTTCCACCCGAGCGTAATGGCCGGTGTACGTTCACTCGGGTACACCATACCCACACCGATACAACTAAAAGCTATCCCGCCGGTAATGCTAGGGCGAGACGTCATTGGACTGGCTCAGACCGGTACGGGAAAGACGGCAGCCTTCGTACTGCCGATACTGCACAAGTTACTCACTGGACCGCTGGGACGGGTACGCTGTCTGATAATATCACCCACGCGCGAACTTGCCGAGCAGACCTGCGATTTTATCAACAGCCTGCAGAGCTTCACCGGGCTGCGGGGTGTTACTATCTATGGTGGAGTGGGAGAATCTCAACAAATCATGAGCCTGCGTAACGGAGCTGACATTATCGTAGCCTGCCCCGGCCGTCTGCTGGATTTCCTGTGGAAGGGCACAGTGGGACTGGCCGACCTTGAGGTACTCGTAATTGATGAGGCCGACCGCATGTTTGATATGGGATTTCTGCCTGATATCCGCAGTATTTTAGCGTGTATACTGAATCAGCGGCAAACCTTGCTTTTTTCCGCCACCATGCCGGAGAACATCCGGCGCCTGACACGGGATATCTTGAACAACCCGGTTACAATACAAGTAGACCGACAAATGCCGGCGAAGACCGTGGCCCACCGGCTTTACCCGGTGGAACCGCACTTGAAAACAGAACTTTTAAAGGAAATCCTCAAGCAAACGAAGACTGATTCAGTGCTGGTTTTTACCCGCACCAAGCACCGGGCCGAGCGTTTAACACAACAGCTGGTTAGGGCGGGTTACCGGGCGAATGCCTTACAAGGTAATATGCCTCAGCACCGGCGGCAATCTGTATTGAAGGACTTCCGTGCCGGAGCGACTAAAATCCTGGTAGCCACAGATATCGCCTCACGCGGCATTGATATACTGCAGATTTCCCACGTTATCAATTACGATATGCCGGAGAGTGTTGATGATTATATCCACCGCGCCGGCCGCACCGGGCGTGTGGAAAAAAGCGGAGATGCCTTTACGCTGGTTACCGATGCCGATACAAGTAAAATACGGGCGCTAGAACGCCTCCTAAAAAAACCGCTGGAGCGGCAGACAATTCATGGCTTTAATTACGCCAAACCCGCCCCGGCTGACAAACCACGTTTTTCCAGACAACCACAAAGTACAAGCCGCCAGTGAGAATCCTTTTTCAATCGTTAAAAAACCCTTGGTATCAATCTTAAAAACACTAGAGTAACCATCCAGGGTTATAGCAACGCTGGATATTGAGATTCCGTACATTACCACACTGGCGGCGGCTATAGCGGCAGCAAAAGGCATCGCAGCCTACCGTGAAGGGAAATCGGACGTCCGTTCTTTACAGAAATATCATGCGGACATTAAATAGTATCATCATACTCTAGATCCCCTCCCCCAACCCCCAACTTTATAAAATACGCCCAATACTGTATGCTTATTAAGGCCGTTGTCACGAATAACCTCCAATTGGTGATGTAACTATCTATGGTAACGAAACCAGCCATACTTTACAGCGAAGACCTGAAGCAGTACGACTTTGGTTCCGGCCACCCTTTCCGCGGTGATAGATACAGCAACTTCATCCAGTTATTAAAATCACGGTTGAGCGGTGACCGGTACTACGGTATTCTTTCCGCCGAACCGGCGACTATGGACGACCTCCTGAGAATCTGCGATAAAGACTATATAGATTTCAACCGCGAGTTTTTCCATGCCGCCAGTGGCGGCTGGCACTCGTACTTCGAGGATTTTAGCCACTATCATTCGCGGGATAATCAGCCCATCGGTATCCCCGGCCAACTGGAAGAAGCCGCCAGGCTAATCATCGGGCAAGCCAAGAAAGCCTGCGATTTAGTACAAAGCGGCAAGTACCTTAAGGCGATATCCGTCGGGGGCGGTATGCACCACGCCAAGCAGCGCTTTGGTGAGGGTTTTTGTATTTATAACGACGTTGCGTTTGCAGCGTTCTACCTGGCGGAGCAATACAAACTTGAGCGCATCCTGGTGATAGACACGGATGCTCATGCCGGCAACGGCACAGCCGACTACCTGCGCACCAACACCAAGATTCTTTTCATAGATATCCATCAAGACCCCCATACCATCTACCCCGGCACCGGCTTTGTTGGAGAGATCGGTGAGGGTAAACGGGCTGGGTTAGATATCAATATTCCCATGCCGCTAGGTGCCGGCGATGAATCCTACCGGAAAATCTACGATGAGATAATCCTGCCGGTAACGCAGGAATACCAACCGGAAATCATCGTACGCAACGGTGGTTCAGACCCCTATTTCGACGACGGGCTAACGAATCTGGCCATGACCGTTGCCGGCTTTAAGATGATGGGCGAAAAAATCCGGGAAATGACCGAGGTTTGCGGCGGCAAAGAAATCGACCTGATAGCGTCGGGCTACAACGAAAAAGTGCTGCCGTATGTCTGGTTATCCCTGTTAAGCGGCGTCGCTGACTTTCCTCTGACTATCGAAGAGCCGGAGACGGTACCGCCGCAGCTTTATCAGGACGACACTTTAACGGAAACCGAAAAAGTCATTAGTGAAGTAAAACGGAATCATCTAAAGCATTGGCGATGCTTTAAGTAACCGTTAACGTCTCTAGAACGACTTTCCAGCGGGAACGGCAATATTGTATAATTAATAAGTAACTAGAAGGGGTCAAACGTGGAAAATCCCCTCGATAAAATTAGAAAAGAATTCCCGCAGAAATTTGCTTCCGAGAATGAAATTTTTTGTAATATCCACCGTGGCGATAGAATTTTCATTGCTTCGGCTTGCGGTGAACCACAGTATTTAGTCAGCGCCCTGATTCGTTATACCGAATCTTATCCCAAAGCATTCTTCGATACCGAGGTTATTCACATCTGGACGCTGGGACTCGCACCTTATACCGAGGAGAGATTTAAGTACAACTTCCGCCACAACTCCTTTTTTATCGCTGACAGCACCCGGAACGCAGTTAACAAGGGTATGGCGGATTATACGCCGGTCTTCCTTTCGGAGATTCCCAGCTTGATTAACCGCAAGCATATCCCCATTGACACCGCGTTGATACAGGTCTCTCTGCCGGATGAACACGGTTACATGAGCCTCGGCGTCAGTGTGGATATCGTTAAAGCCGCTGTGGAACAGGCTTCGCTGATAATTGCCCAGGTCAATTCTTTCATGCCCCGCACCCACGGCGACAGCTTTATTCACGTCAGCAAAGTGGATTTCCTCGTGCCTTATGACGAACCGATACTGGAATATGACTATGGTGAAGACAACCACCCGGAAGTCACCCAGGAGATTGGCAACTACGTCTCACGCCTGGTTCAGGACGGCGACACTATACAAGTCGGCTACGGCACCTTACCGGACGCTATTTTAATCAACCTGGCCGGGAAAAAGCACCTCGGTGTGCACACGGAACTTATCAGCGACGGCATCATCGAATTGATGAAGATGGGCGTCATCGACAACTCCCAGAAAACCATCGATAAAGGCAAAACCGTCGGCGCTTTTTGTATGGGTAAAAAAGAAACCTACGACTATATAAATGACAATCCTTCGGTGGAATTCAGGCCCGTTGACTATACCAACAATATGCTGGTCCTCGCCCGGCACGAGCGCTTTGTGGCGATTAACAGCGCTTTAGAGGTAGACCTGACCGGCCAATCTACCGCCGAATCGTTAGGTAAGGTTTTTTACAGCGGCATGGGCGGCCAGGCCGACTTTATGCGGGGGTCGGCGCAGGCCAAACGCGGCCGGTCTATCTTGACCCTGCCCTCCACCACCAGCGACGGTAAAATTTCACGCATCGTGCCTTTCTTATCGGAAGGCGCGGGGGTAACTCTAAACCGCGGCGACGTCCGCTACGTTGTCACCGAATATGGCATCGCTTACCTGCACGGTAAAAACATCCGAGAGCGAGCAATGGAGTTGATATCAATCGCCCACCCCAAGTTCAGGAAAAACCTTATTCAGCAGGCTAAAGACCTTAATCTCATTTACAAAGACCAGGCGTTTATCACCGGCAAGGGCGGCGAATATCCCAAGGAACTGGAAATACACCGTACCACTAAACTCGGGCAGGAAGTCTCGCTGCGGCCGGTGAAGATAAGCGACGAACCCCTCCTGAAAGACCTGTTTTACGCCCTTTCCGATAACAGCATGTACCGCCGCTTTATGTCTCGTCGCCAGGATATGCCCCACGAGCGCTTACAGGAATTCGTTATTATAGATTACGACCGCGAGGTCTCTATCGTCGCTACTATCAACGAGGACGAAAAAGAGACCATCGTCGGGCTGGGGCAATACATCGTCCTACCAAATTCGCACGTCGCCGAGATTGCTTTTGTGGTGCGGGACGATTATCAGAACAAAGGCATCGGCAGTGAACTGCTTTCCTACCTCACCCTGCTGGCAAAGCGCCAGGGCCTGCTGGGTTTTATCGCCGAGGTTCTGGTGGAAAATAAATCAATGCTGCACCTTTTTGAAAAAATGGGATTCATTATAGATAAGAAAGTTGAGCGGGACACTTACGAATTGAAGATGGCTTTCAGCGAGGCGAGAGGTAATGTTGGATAAACCCGATATCAAGTATCTTTTTGAACCCAGAAGCATCGCCATTATCGGAGCTTCACGCGATAGTACACGTATCGGCTACAAAATCCTGCAAAACGTTATCCTTTCAGGTTTTAAGGGCAAGATATATCCCGTCAACCCTGAAAACGGCGAGATTTTAGGCAAGCAAGCTTACCCCAGCGTTGATGATATACCCGGCGTTGTTGATGTCGCCTGCATCGTTATCCGCGCTAAAGATGTCTTCAGTGTTGTGCAAAGTTGCGCTGGCAAGGGCGTAAAATTCTGTATCATTATCGCGTCGGGGTTTTCAGAAGTCGGCAACAACGCCGAAGAACGTAAAATCGTTGACTATGCCCTTGAGCACGGAATGCGCATTTTAGGTCCCAACGTCTTTGGCATCTATTCATCCGTTTCTTCTCTAAACGCCACATTCGGCCCGTCGGATGTTAAGCCCGGCAACGTTAGCGTCATCACCCAGAGCGGCGCAGTGGGCATCGGCATGATGGGTAAAACCGTTACCCAGAATATTGGGCTGGCAACGATTATATCGGTGGGCAATAAGTCTGACCTGAATGAGTGCGACATTTTAGAATACCTCGTGCACCAGGACGATACCAAGATAATTTTGATGTATTTAGAAGGCGTGAGTAACGGCGAACAACTGGTGAGAATTCTCAAGCAGGCTACACATAAAAAACCCGTTATCGTTATTAAAGCCGGCCGCTCCAAGCGGGGCGCTTTAGCCGCCGCATCGCACACCAGCTCGCTGGCCGGTGAAGACCGTATTTTCGATGATATCGTCAGGCAGTGCGGTGTAATGCGTTCGGAGAGTATTCGCGACGCCTTGAACTGGTGCCAGTACCTTGCCATAGAGCCCATACCTAAGGGAGAAAACACCGTCATTATAACCAACGGCGGCGGTATGGGCGTACTTGCTGCCGACGCCTGTGAAAAGTACGACGTTAAGCTTTACGACGATTTAGAGGTTTTAAATAAAACCTTCTCTGATATCCTTCCCTCTTTCGGCTCCTTTAAGAATCCAGTGGACCTTTCAGGCCAGGCTTCCGCCGAATATTACGATAAGGCGTTAACTGCCGCCTACCAAAATAAGGAAATAGACTCGGTACTCTGCCTTGCTTGCGAGACCGCCGTCTTTGACCCCGAGGGTTTTTATGAGGCTATCCGCAAGCATTTCCCACAGTATCTAAAGAAGAAACCGCTGGTGGTATCGCTCTTTGGGGGCGCTGGCGTTGAGAACTGCCAGAGTAAACTCAATAAACTGCATATCGCGGCTTTCCAGGATGTGTACGAGGCGGTATCATTGGTGGGGTCAATTTACGCCAACTACCGCACACGTCTTAGCCCCGTTGAAGAAGCTAAACCGGAAAACCTCGACGGCGACAAACTTAATGCGATAATCAGTAAAGTCCGCGCTGATAACCGCACCTTCCTGCTGACTAACGAGGCGCAGGCGATAGCACAGATTGCTGGCATTACCGTTCCCAAGAGCCTCATCGCGCGGAATCTAAACGGGGCAATCAAGTGCGCCGAGG
This sequence comes from Dehalococcoidales bacterium, assembly GCA_028714335.1. Classification (GTDB taxonomy): domain Bacteria; phylum Chloroflexota; class Dehalococcoidia; order Dehalococcoidales; family RBG-16-60-22; genus RBG-13-51-18. The sequence continues at coordinate 26,933 of JAQTMM010000011.1, read as the reverse complement.
AAATCGGCTACCCCGTCGTGATGAAAATCGTTTCTAAAGATATTATTCATAAAAGCGACGCCGGGGGTATCGCCCTCGATTTGGAGAACCGCGACGAACTACTTACCGCCTATGAGGCTATCATTCACAACACGCGCCAATATAAGCCGGACGCCCACATCGAAGGAGTGGAAATTGCCGAGATGGTTGCCCCAGAAACCGAAACGATTGTCGCCGCCCGGCGCGACCCCGTCTTTGGGCCGATTGTAATGTTCGGTCTGGGCGGCATCTACGTTGAAGTCATGAAGGATGTCACCTTCCGCTCCTTCCCCTTGAGCCAGAACGAGGCTTTAAAGATGATTAGCCAGGTGAGGTCTTATCCCCTGCTGCTTGGCGTCAGAGGCGAGAAGCGCAAGGACATTGACGCCATCGCAAATACTATTATCAAGGTCGGCTCGATACTAACATTATGTAAAGATATCACTGATATCGAAATCAACCCTCTCGGAGCCTTCAGCCAGGGTGAAGGCGTTAAGGCTATTGATATCAGGATTTTACTCTCAAAACAGGAGGCACCGTGATGAAAAACATCATAATAGGCTCCGTCAGCGAAAACACCGGTAAAACCAGTTTCATCATTGGACTGGCAAAAGCCATCGGTAAGAAATTCGGTTACCTTAAACCGTTTGGCGACAACCTTATCTACCGGAAAAAGCGTCTCTGGGATTATGACGCGGCTTTGATTACCAATATCTTCAACCTTGAGCAAAACTCCGACGAGATGACCATCGGCTTCGAGCACTCAAAACTTCGTTTCATGTACGACGAAGCCGGCACCAAAGCCAAACTGATGGAAATGGTAAGTCATCTGGAAAAATCCAGTGAGATATTGTTCATCGAAGGCGGCAAGAAAATTACCTACGGCGCTTCGGTCAGGTTGGATACACTGTCGCTGGCAAAGTACACCGGCGGCAAACTAATACTGGTCATCAGCGGCGACGAAGGCGCTATCGCCGACGATATTACCTTCATCAAAAAATACGTCAAGGCGGCTGACATTAACTGTGGCGCTATTATCAATAAAATCAATAACGTCAATGACTTCCGTGAGAACCACCTGCCGGATATAGAAAAGCTGGGCATGGATATTTTTGGCGTTATCCCCAACGAACCTCAGTTAACCTACCACACCATGAGTTACCTGGCAGAAAAGCTGCAAGCACGGATTATCGCCGGTGAGAACGGTTTAAGCAACAGAATCAAGCACATCTTCATCGGCTCTAAAGCGGCGGATTCCGCAGTGCGCGACCCCAACTTTAATCAGGAAGACAAGCTGATAATCACCTCCGGCGACCGCAGCGACTTTATAGCCTCGGTATTGGTGGTCCCCGCCTCAGGTTTGATTCTGACGAACAATATCCTGCCACCGCCTTATCTGTTATCCAAGCTGTCTGAAAAGAACATACCGGTGCTGCTGGTACCATATGATACGTTTGAGACCGCCCAGCAGGTGGACATGGCCAAAGCCATGCTGACCAAAGACGATACCGAGAACATCGAACTGCTGGGGAAAATCATCAAACAAAACGTAGATATCGATAATATAGTAAAATAGAAGTGTCCCCTAATTTCAAACAACCCCTCGGCTGAATGGAAGGAAAATTATATGACGGAAAAACAGGATGACGGGCTGGCATTATCTCACCTGCGTGTTTTAGATTTAACCGAAGATGGATGTATGCTCGGCGGCAAGCTGTTAGCCGATATGGGCGCGGACGTCATTAAGATTGAGCCCCCCGGCGGCAGCGCCTCCCGTATTCCGCCCTACTATAAAGACGAAGTAATGCCGGAAAAATCTCTTTTCTGGTTCAGCTACAACACTAATAAAAGGGGCATTACCCTGAACCTCCGGGAAAAGGAAGGGCAGGATATATTTAAGAAACTTGCCGCGTCAGCCGATATCATTTTAGAATCATTGGGTTTAGGTTTCTTGGATTCCATGAAACTGGGGTACCAGGATATTTGTAAGGTAAATCCAGATATTATTTACGCCTCTATCACACCCTTCGGGCAGAGCGGCCCTAAAGCACATTACATTGGCAGCGACCTTACCGCCGTAGCCAGCAGCGGATTCCTCAACGCCTGCGGCGACCCCGACCGGGCACCGATTTGGATTGGCTTTCCACAGTCTTCGCAATACTCCGGGTGCGAGGCCGCCATTGGCGCGATGACGGCATACTGGTATCGCCTTAATACCGGCGAAGGGCAGTTTGTTGACGTTTCCATGCAGGAAGCCAATATGTCCGCTAACATGAACACTCTGCAGATGTGGGACGTCAATAAAGTTGAATTCAACCGCGTGGGCGCGTTTTCCTACGTTGCCGCTACTGGTGTTAAGCAGCCGATTTACTTTAAGTGTAAAGACGGCTTCGTAATGATTCTGGCGCTGGGCGGTAACCCGCCCTATGTCCCCTCCTCCACCAACCTCGTAAAGTGGATGGACGAAGAAGGCATGGCGCCGGACTGGCTCAAAAACCTTAACTGGGAAGTTGATTACAATGCCGCCATCCTAAAGCAGGCCCTGGCTGATAAAGTCGGCAAGGCTATTGAAGCCTTTACGCTGACCAAGACCAAAGAAGAGCTTTATAACATCGGCTCTTTCGAAAGACAAATATTGATAGCCAGCGTTTCCACCACCCAGGACATCACCGAAGACATCCAACTGGCGGCGCGCAATTTCTGGACGGTTATCAATCATCCCGAGCTGAGCGAGGATATACCTTATTGCGGGCAGTTCGCCCCGATGACCGAGTCGCCGGTTCAGTTTAAAATCAGGGCGCCCCTTATCGGCGAACATAACCGGGAAATTTTAAAAACTTTAGGATTGTCCGAAGAAAAAATCACCAAGTTACAGCAAAAAGGCATCATCTAGAATCGGGGGTATGATAATGACTAAAAAAGTTTTTGAAGGAATCAAAGTAGCCGAATTCTCCTGGGTGGTTGTGGGCCCATCTACTTCCCGCTATTTAGCCGACCACGGAGCTACCGTGGTGAAAATCGAGTCTCACAAACGCCTCGATACCAACCGCATTAACGGCCCCTTCGTAAACAGCACCCCCACCCCCGACGGCAGCATGTTCTTCGGCAAACACAATCCTAACAAATATTCTGTAAGCATCGATTTACGAAATCCCCAGGGCAAAGAGATTGCCTGGAAGTTGATTAAGTGGGCGGATATTGTGACTGAGTCATTCTCGCCGGGTACGATGGAAAAACTGGGTTTGGGCTATGAAGAAGTGAAAAAGGTCAGGCCCGATGTTATTTATCTTAGCTCCAGCATGCAGGGTCGTGGCGGGCCTCATTCCAGTTACGCCGGCTATGGGCAAAACGCCGTCAATTTTTGCGGTTTGACTGAAGTCTCCGGCTGGTCCGACCGTTTACCTTCGCCTCCCTACGGCGCCTGCTCCGACTATATCAGCTGCCGTTTTGCCGCCTTCGCTATTCTGGCGGCGCTGGTTCACCGTCGCCGCACCGGCAAGGGGCAATATATCGACCAGAGCCAGTTTGAATCGACCATTCAATTCATGGCGCCCCCGATAATGGATTACCAGGTGAACAACAGGATTATGACCAGAAACGGGAACCGCCTGCCAATTGCCGCGCCCCACGGCGCTTTTAAGTGCAGAGGCAACGACCGCTGGGTGGCCATCAGCGTGATGGATGAAACACAGTGGAAAAAGTTCTGCCAGATTATCGGCAGTCCGGAATTGGCAAATAATGATAAATTTGCGACACTAACCGAACGAAAGAAGAACGAGGACGAGCTGGAAAAAATCGTTACCGGCTGGACTTTACGGCACAAGACTGAAGATATTGAACAACTTTTACAAAATGAGGGTATTCCCGCAAACGTCGTGGAAAAGCCTTCCGATATTTACAACGACCCCCAGATTGCCCACCGCAAGTACTTTACCCCGCTCCACCACCCGTTTATGGGCAATCAGAAATTCGAAGCCCAGGCGTGCTTCATCCTCTCTAAAACACCGCGTCTGCTGGATAAACCTTCGCCATGCATCGGCGAACACAACGAGTATGTCTTTAAAGAATTTTTAAAGATGACTGACGACGAAATCGCGGAGCATATTATTGATGGCAGCATCACCACGGAATTTACCGAGAAGATAATCAGTACTTTTTAATCTGCTATACTCCACTGTAGGTTTGCCGCATCTTGGTTTTTTCCAATTTACCGGTGGGATTGCGTGACACCTTGCCAAAGATGATTTTCCGCGGACGCTGGTAATTAGGCAGGTTCTTCTTACAATGTTCCAGAACTTCTTCTTCCGTCAGCTTAGTGCCGGGCAGCGGGTCGATTATAGCCGCAGCGATCTCACCCAGTCTTTCATCCTTCATCCCGATGACCGCCACGTCGTTAATGCCGGGGTATTGATGAATGACGCTTTCCAGTTCTACTGGGTAAATATTCTCGCCGCCGGTGATGATGACGTCTTTCTTCCGGTCGATGATGTAGATAAAACCATCCTCATCCATACGTGCTACGTCACCGGTATGCAGCCAGCCGTTTTTAAGGGTTGTTGCCGTCAGTTCCGGGTTTTTATAATATTCTCTCATCACACCGTTGCCGTGGGCGATGAGTTCACCCGGCGCGCCGTGTTTAACATCCTTGTCATTATCGTCAACGATACGCAACTCCCAGTTAAAACCCGCTGTGCCGTTGGACCCCAGTTTATGTTGGTTTTCCATGCCAAGGTGCAGGCATCCTGGCCCGGTGCTTTCTGTAAGACCGTAATTATCGTCGTACTGCATCTCCGGGAAGTACTGCTTCCAGCGCTTAATCAAACTGACCGGCACCGGCTGGGCGCCAACGTGCATCAAGCGCCAGCAGCTGAAGTCGAAGTCTTTCATCTTCAACTCGCCGGTATCGAAAGCCTGAATGATATCGTGCAGCCAAGGCACCAGCAGCCAGACAATGCTGCCACGCTCTTTATGCACTGCCTCGATGATGTAGTTAGGCTTGATATCGGTAAGAATTACTGTCCTTGCACCAACGATAAGGTTGCCGTACCAATGCATCTTGGCGCCGGTGTGGTAAAGGGGGGGTAAAAGAATGAAGCAATCGTCGTGACTCTGCAGGTGGTGGCGGTTTTCCGTGATTGCCGTGCTTTCCATATTACGGTGCGTCAGCAGGATTGGCTTGGGATTCCCGGTGGTGCCTGACGTAAAATATAGACCACAGGGGTCGGTGTCCAACAACTCAACGCCCGTAGGTTCCGGGGACGCTTTTGCAATGACGTCCTCGAAAAGCTCAACTTTTTCCGGGGAGTTCTCGCCAACGTAAATATAGTCTTTAACAGTTGGTAAATCCTTACGCGCTTCCTGAACCCTATCTGAAAACTGCTCGCCAAAGATAATCGCTTTTGCTTCAGCAATACCCGCGCAGTACTTAATATCTTTAGCCGTAAAACGGAAATTCAAAGGCACCGCCCAGGCTCCGGTACGAATAATACCAAAATACGCCTCCAGCCAGTTGATGGAGTTCATCATCAGGTGCAGAACTTTATCGCCTTTTTTAATGCCCCGCGCCATCAAAGCGTTGGCTACCCGGTTAGCCCTCTCGTCGAAGTCCTTCCAGTTAATTTCTTTACGGAAGTTCTTGCTCGGCGTCAGTTCTATTAAAGCGCAATCGTTGGGATACATCCGCGCATTTCTGGCCAACATTTCTGCAATGGTCATTGATTTACCTCATCTAGTGTATATTTGACGATGTTTCTAGCAATTCTTATACGCAATTATTATATTATATACAAAATATCCAAAGTATTACAACGTAATCAGCCTCATATGGTCATTGCTGTGAAATTGACCAAACCTTAATAATTATACTATAATATGATGGTTTCTCTGGAGCTGTTTGGCCTAAATCCAAAAAAGAGGACATGGCGAACAGCCGGTACCCTTCCGTAGAAGGGTCGACGGTAACGTTAGAAACGACGTTGCTTCCCAGTAGGAAAAGGAGAAAACGTGTTTTTGGTCTGTATATATATAGCGCACTTCGTTAGAAGTTGCGCTATTTTTTGTGGTTTTTTCTGTCCAAGGCAGTTGGTATCTCACACGCTGGTAAAGAGTATCCGATTGTGTAATAGACAATAGTGGTAAAAGGTGGAAGTAAAATGTTAAGAAAAGTTATGTTACGCGACGCTGTAGGGTTGGTTATCGGGCACGACTTAACTAAAGTTGTTCCCGGTAAATCTAAAGAGCCCGTTTTCCGGCGGGGACATGTTATTAAAGAAGAAGACCTCCCGGAACTGCTAAGTGTTGGAAAAGAGCATGTCTATGTAATCGAACTTGAAGAGGGTGAAATTCACGAAGAAGAAGCAGCAATACGTATAGCAAAAGCAATAGCTGGCAACAATATAGAATTCAGTAAGCCAAAAGAAGGAAGAATTAATCTGATAGCAAAAACCCATGGCCTGCTGAAGATAAACGTCCCATTGTTAAAGGCTGTAAATTCGTTAGAAGAAATTTTAGTGGCTACTCTGCACAATAACACCATCTGTCATCCGGGCATGATTGTGGCTGGAACCAAGATTGTTCCTTTATATACCACCGATGTCAAGTTAAACGAAGTTGAAACATTGTGTCAAACAAACGGAAAAATTATTGTAATCAAGCCGATACCAAAAAGAAAAGTGGGGAGTGTCATTACAGGAAACGAAATCTACAAAGGAACAATCCAGGATAAATTCGTCGCAATTATTAAGAGAAAATGTGAAGCTTTAGGTTCAATTATACATCACCAAATTATCGTACCGGATATTGCGGATGTGATTGCGCAAGCCGTTAAAGAAGCCAAAAACAAAGGCTGCGATATCATAGTCGTTTGTGGAGGAATGTCGGTAGACCCGGACGATGTTACTGTTGAAGGAATAAAACAAAGTGGAGCACAGATAATTTCTTACGGAGCTCCAGTGATGCCGGGGGCAATGTTTCTTTATGCGATACTAGGAGGTGTCCCGATACTGGGGACACCGGCGGCAGCAAGTTATTATCATTCCACCATTTTCGACCTTGTTCTCCCAAGAGTGTTGTGCGGTGAGAAGCTTAACCGTGAAGATATCGTTGAGTTGGGTCACGGCGGATTATGTCTCAATTGTGAACAGTGCACTTATCCATTATGCCCGTTTGGAAAATAAAGCAATAAAAAAATTTGACCAACCTCTAGTAATTATACTATAATAAGCTGGTTTCTCTGGAGCTGTTTGGCCTAAATCTAAAAAAGAGGACATGGCGAACAGCCGGTACCCTTCCATAGAAGGGTCGACGGTAACGTTAGAAATGACGTTGCTTCCCAACAGGAAAAGGAGAACATATGAAGTCGGACTGTTTACTATCAGCGTGCCTTGTCATTAAGGTACGCTTTTTTAATTCTCCTTTTCCGCAGGGCTGCCGCTATCAATGTATAGCTGTGCCCGGAAAAGGAGGTGTTGACATCACTCTATCTAGTATGAACCCGTAAAAACAACAATAATTTAACGAAAGGTAATAGTAAGTGAAATTCATAAATAAATACTACTTTATCACCCTCTGCTTAGTCGCCCTGATGGTGATGGTAACCACGCTATCCGGTTGTTCGGCGTCAACGCCGGTGGACATCACAGTCTCCGCGGCGGGTAGTTTGACCGATGTTATTACGGAAATCAATACTCTATACATGGAAAAGAACTCTAACGTAACGATTACGGCTAACTTTGCTTCATCTGGTACACTGCAGCAGCAAATCGAACAAGGCGCCCCGGTTGACGTATTCTTCTCAGCGGCTGCCAAGCAGATGGACAACCTGCAAAATGGCGACCTTATCCTGGTAGACACGCGGCAGAACGTCGTTACTAATTCCATCGTGCTGGTCGTTCCGCTGGACAGCACCCTTAATATCACCAGCTTTGAAGATTTAACTACCGACAAGGTACAAAAAGTAGCCTACGGCGATCCCTCATTCGTACCCGCCGGCAACTACGCCAAGCAGGTTTTCGACTTTCTGGGTATCACTACCCAGGTGGAAGCAAAAAAAATTATCGGCAGCGATGTACGACAGGTATTAACCTATGTGGAGACCGGCGAGGTTGATGCCGGCCTTGTATTTGCTACCGATGCCTTGATATCGGCGGGCGTAAAAGTTGTAGCTAGTGCTCCGGCAGAAATAAATGCTAAAATCATCTACCCCGTAGCCATTATTAAAGCCAGCACTAACGTAGAAGCGGCTCAAGCCTACATCGACTTCCTTTTCACCGATGAGGCTAAGGCAATCTTTGAAAAATATGGCTTCTCAATGGTTGTCAGCTAAACTTAATAGTAATGAATATTTAAGGAAAACCGGATGACAGAAACATATCTTGCACCATTATGGATTTCCTTAAAGACCGTCCTGGTAGCGACGGTAATCACCTTTTTCCTGGGGATTGCCGCCGCTCGATGGATGGCACACTACACCGGTAAGTGTAAAAGCCTGATTGATGGTCTTTTCATCCTTCCGCTGGTACTCCCTCCAACGGTTGTTGGTCTAGGGCTGTTACTGCTCTTCGGCAAGAACGGTCCCATCGGCCAGTTTTTAGAGTTGTTCAACACCACCATCGTTTTCTCCTGGCCAGCTACAGTGATTGCCGCTGTGTCGATTTCTTTTCCATTGATGTACATGACGGCTCGCGGCGCTTTTGAGCAGGTTGACACCCACATTGAAGACGCCGCCCGTACGCTGGGAGCCTCCGAATGGCGGGTTTTCTGGTCGGTAACTATGCCTCTTTCCTGGCCGGGAGTAGCCTCCGCTACCATCCTGTCACTGGCGCGCTGTCTCGGGGAATTCGGGGCGACCCTAATGCTGGCTGGCAACATACCGGGGAAAACGGCTACCATCCCTGTGGCAATCTACTTTTCCATTCAAGCGGGGGACATGAACGTCGCTTTAATACTGGTGGGGATAGTGCTGGTTATTGCTTTTGGCTCACTGGCAGCGATTGCCTACTGGAAGGGTAAAGCCTACAAAGCCCGTGCCGCTATGGCGAATCGCGAGGTCGTGGAATGATGGATATGAAATCAAAGGAGATAGCCTGATGCTGGAAGTCCGTTTAAAGAGGAAGCTGCAGGGCTTCACACTGGACGTAGCTTTCAAAGTCGACCAGGAAATTCTGGCTATCCTCGGCCCTTCCGGCTCCGGTAAGACGATGACCCTGCAATGCATTTCCGGCCTGGTCCGCCCGGACGAGGGGTACGTTAGCCTCAACGGTACGGTGCTGCTGGATACTTCAAAAAAGATAAATCTACCGGCCCGTCAACGCAGGGTGGGATTTGTCTTCCAGAATTACGCTCTATTTCCCCACCTAACCGTCAGCCAGAACGTCGGTTATGGTATCCGCCACCTACCCCCGGACGAAATTAAGGAAAAGATCACCAATCTGCTGGGAAAAATGAATATCCCTCATTTAAGCGACAGGTTCCCCCGACAGCTTTCGGCGGGGCAGCAGCAGCGCGTCGCCGTAGCTCGTGCCCTCGCCCCCGAACCGGAAGTTCTGCTCCTCGACGAGCCCTTTTCCGCTTTAGACTCGTTGGTTAAAGAACGGCTGCAACTGGAACTGCAGGCGCTGCACGAATTCTACAAAGGCATTATATTGTTCGTCACACACGACTTAACCGAGGGTTACAAATTTAGTTCCAAGATAGCTGTTTTTGAATCAGGCAACATCGTCCAGCACGACGATAAAGAAAGGGTGATTACATGCCCGTCCAACCACACCGTTGCCAGGCTGGTGGGCTTTAAGAACCTGATGGAAGGCTCGGTGACTAAAGTTCAAAATAATGTCGCCACCATAGAAGTTCCCGAGCTGGGCGGCGCTATTTTAGCGAAAGTCTCTAACGCATCCCGCCTGATGCCCAGCCAGCGCGTTACCGTGGGTATCCGCCCCGAATATGTACAGTTGAGGAAAGAAGCCGGTGAGAACACACTGTACTGTACAATGGACAGGATAGCCGAGGGCGTTAGCGCCACCAATTGTTACTTCCACGTCAATACCGTCGGAGTTACCCGCCACTACCTCATGGTGATACTATCACGGCCGGATTCCGGCGTCATCAAAGAGGGACAAAAGAGCCACCTCTATTTACCGCCGGAGCATGTAGTAGTTATTACGAATTAGGTTATTAGTTACTCGTGAACGGCTTATCTCCACCCAGCCAGGTAGTAGTATGCTCATGGGCCAAGCAAATGGCGGTGAAGCTATAGGGCTTTTCCACCTTGCGCGTGATTAGCGGGCAATGCACCAGCCCTTTAGGCGCAATGACTACGGTAGGTTTATCGAACACATGCACTTCCTGCTCCTCGCCAAAGCGGAACTCAATCTCCGCCCCCAGGTAGTCGGGATTATCCGGGTCGCACCCCACAAAGACCAGCGCCTCGTCGTTGGGATGAACGTGCGGATCGTGCTCGTGCCAGACGCCGGTGCCGGTATGAAATGCCCAGGTAAAGTTGAGTTCAAAGCCCGGTACTTTTTTACCTGTCCAGTGCCCCATGTAGTCAGCGTTGCCGCCCTTGGTACGCTTGATGTCTCGCAGCTCAAGACGCGTAATCATCTCCCCGCATTTATTGGCAAGGACGAAGGCTTTCTTGCGTTCTTTCAAATCGGTGGTTTTATCTTTAGCGTCACAGGAAATCGCCAAAAAGCCGAATGGTTTATCCGCCTTCTTGGTAACCATCGGCAGGTGCGGCACTCCAGCGGGAATAGCAATGACCGATGGCCCGGTGATGATATGTTCTTCAGATTCTTCGCCCAGCTCCAACCTGATTTCTGCATCCATTGTATTGGGGTTATCGTAATCCAGCCCCGTAAACATGAATACCTCGCCGTAGGGATGAACGTGTCCGTATTCGCCGCCGACGCCCCATTTTCCCAGGTTGCGGTGATAGCTGTAAATAAAGCTGACGTTAAGGCCCTCTAAATCGGCGCCAGTGCACATCGTGAGGTATTCCGGTTTACCGTCGCCGGGCAGTTTCTTAAACTCCAAGGGTTTTACTAAGTAGCCGTATTTCGTGTTAGCCATGTTTTTTTTCTCCTCGTTTAAGTAAAATTATCCGTGACCTTCTCCTTTAAATTTCCACCCTTCCGGTTTGACCATGTTGGGATAGCCCTTACTCATGGCGTCATCGTGCCAGAAGTTCCAGTCCAGCTTATCCCGGTGTTCCTGTGATAAAAGCTGTGGATAGAATTTCTCGGTATGCTGCAAGCCCTGGTTGATTTCAATAAATATCCAGGGGCGGGTGGTCTTTAAAGGATTCCAGGGGGCGTGGATAAAGTTCGGGGGGATATAGACGACTGTGGTCTGGGTAATCACGTGCCTCTCCAACTCCGGCCCCATATATAATTCTACCTCTGCACCCAGGTCATCGGGGTCGTCCGGGTTGGTGCCGATGTGTATTAAAAGTTCCGCTTCGCTGTGGATGTGGGCGGGATGACCCACCTTCATATGCGGCGTTTCATGCGGCAACACCCAGTGAATGAAGTAAAAATTACTTCCCTCGATGGTCTTGGTGTCCATACGCTGAATAATTGGCCCCATCACAAAATCAAACTTCTTCCAGGGGCTGTCGGTTAAAAAGTACTTATCATATTTTCCTGCCATCTCCAAAATCCTCCCAAAAACGTTAAATCTGTTCTAGGCGTTGCCAATATACTATAACCCGCCTCCCGCTAATGTCAAACGAAAATCCCCCTTTCGTACTATGATTAACGTATCTTACATTTTTTTCATTTTTTCCCTATAAATCAAATACAATAAATGCTATAATAGGTTAACTTTAAAGGGTATCAAGCCTTTCCTGATAATAATTTACGTCAATATCTTGAGGAGGTAATCATGGCCAGCGTTCTAGAAGGCATTAAGGTACTGGACTTTACTTCGGTTTATTCGGGGCCGTTCTGCACATTACTTCTTAAAGACCTCGGTGCCGAGGTTTTTAAAGTTGAACGACCGGAAGCCGGTGATTTGATACGCTATGATATTCCTCATACCGAAGGCGGCGAGGGCGGGCCATTTATTATACTTAACCGCGGCAAGAAAAGCCTGACGATTGATTTAAAAACAGAAAAAGGCGTCAATATCTGTAAGGAACTGGTGAAAAAAGTTGATGTGCTGGTAGAAAACTTCAGCCCCGGCACAATGGACAAGCTTGGACTCAACAGCAAGACGATGTGCGCCATTAACCCCAATTTGATTTACGCTTCGATTTCCGCATACGGACAAACGGGCCCCAAACGCGATTATCCCGGTTTTGATCCGGTAGCCCAGGCGATGGGCGGTATGACCCAGGTAACCGGCTTCCCCGAAAACCCCACCCGATGCGGCGTCTCCATGGGCGATTTTTCTTCTGGGATGTTTGCCGCCATATCCATCATCGGCGCTATACTGCATCGCCAGCGTACCGGCGAAGCGCAGGTAATCGATATCTCCATGCAGGACTGCATCTGGCAGTTAAGCTCCGTGGAATTCGCGCCCTACTACTGGCTGAACCACACGATTCCGCCGCGGTTAGGCAATCAGCACGCCGCTATGATTCCCTGCAATCTCTACACCACCAAGGACGGCAGGGTTTTCATCAGCGCCGGGGTGCTTTCACAGGTTCATAGACTTTATACCGCAATGGGGCGTAAAGACCTAATAGATACCCCGCTGGGCGCTAACCAGAACGAGCGCTTCCAACGCCGTAAGGAAATTGACGATTTAGTGGCTGGTTGGGCGAAAACCAGGACTACGCAGGAAATTCAGGACATACTTAAAGCAGCCGATGTTCCCTGCACAAAACTGCCCGGTTTTGATGAAGTCTGCAGCGATGAACAACTAATGAGCCGCAACATGATGATCGAGGTTGACCAGCCGATTTCCGGCAAGGTTAAGGTCCCCGGCTCTTTGTTCAAGATGTCCAAGACGCCCGGTAAAATAGATATGCACGCGCCCTTCCTTGGAGAAAACAACCAGGATGTTCTTAGCGAGATGCTCGGATATAGCGAAAAAGAAATCAACAAGCTTGGCAGCGAAGGTATTATTTAAGTAATAACACCTTCTAGTTTTATGTTAAGTTTCCCTATTACTTGCCCAGGTATTTCTTCGGGTCTTTATCGAACGCTTTTTTACACCCCACCGCGCAAAAGTAGTACTTAACGCCTTTGTACATTGAGGTCGACGGAGGGTTCTTTTCATCAACTTTCATCTTGCAGACCGGGTCAATCGCCATATCACACCTCCCTGAATTCTATACCTATTTTCTTCGGTTTAAAGCCCCTTAAGCGCAACGAGTTGGATACCACCGTTACCGAGCTAGCCGCCATGGCTACTGCCGCCAGGATGGGATTTAGAAAGCCGTAATCCCCTAGAACAAAGTGCAACCCGGACGGCACGCCCACTGTATGTAATGCTGGATAAAGCACCCCCGCCGCCAGAGGTATCAAGATAACATTATACGCAAAAGCCCAGAAAAGGTTCTGCTTAATCGTCCGCATGGTGCGCTTGCTTAAATCAATAGCCGTGACAATGCCACTTAAATCGCCTCTAATCAAAGTAATGTCCCCGGTCTCCATGGCGACGTCCGTTCCCGTCCCAATCGCGATGCCGACATCTGCACTGGCCAGCGCCGGGGCGTCATTAATGCCGTCCCCGACCATTGCCACCACTCTGCCTTCGTCGCGGAGTTTCTTGACCTCATCCGCTTTATGCTCCGGCAGAACTTCTGCCAATACGCGTTTAATGCCCGCCTGCCGCGCGATTGCCTCCGCTGCCCGTTTGTTGTCGCCGGTGACCATGACCACATCTATGCCTTGATTTTGTATCGCCGTCACAACGTCCGACGCGCCCGGCTTAAGCGTATCCGCCAGTGCGATTAGCCCCACCGCCCTTTTCCCCTCCCCGATAAATACCACCGTCTTGCCGTCGTTCCAGAGCGCCGCAGTTTTTTCTTCCAGTTCTCCCAGTTGGATTTTATTGTCCTTCATCAACTTAAGGCTGCCCAGCAAGTATTTATTTTTACCTATCTTTGCTTCCGCGCCGTGCCCGGCGATGGCTTTAAAACCAGTAGTGTGTAATAGTTTTAGTTTCTTTTCTCCGGCGGCTTTAACGACGGCTTCCCCCAGCGGATGCTCTGAATCGTGCTCTACTGAAGCCGCCAGTCGTAATACTTCTTCCTGTTTATATGAAGCTGTAGCCACGATATCGGTCACCTGCGGCTTGCCTTCGGTAAGCGTGCCGGTTTTATCCAGTAAAATGGTGTTAATTTTATATAATCGTTCCAGAGACTCGGCGCTGCGGATAAGTATGCCGTGCTCCGCCCCTTTTCCCGTCCCTACCATAATCGCCGTAGGCGTCGCCAAGCCCAAAGCGCAGGGGCAGGCGATAACTAATACCGCTATGAAGTTTAAGAAGGCGTAGGTTAACGGTGGATTAGGCCCCAGGAAGTACCAGATGATAAAGGTGACAATGGCAATGCCGATGACCACCGGTACAAAATAGCTGGCAATAACGTCGGCGAGGCGCTGGATGGGGGCTTTACTGCCCTGCGCTTCCTCCACCAATCTGACGATGCGCGCCAGAGTTGTATCTTTACCGATACGTGTAGCTTTAAACTGAAAACTGCCTGTCCGGTTAATCGTCGCCCCGATGACTTCACTGCCCACTTTTTTCTCCACCGGCAGGCTTTCACCGGTGACCATAGACTCGTCTAAAGATGGGTTGCCTTTGGTGATAACGCCATCCACCGGCACCCGTTCGCCGGGGCGGACTAAAATAACGTCGCCGACCTGAACATCCTCGATGGATATCTCCTGTTCTTTCCCTTTACAGATTACCAGTGCTGTTTTTGGTTGTAATCCAATCAAATTCTTTATCGCTGCCGAGGTCTGGCCTTTAGCTCTCGCCTCTAAGAACCGCCCCAGTAAAATGAATGCGATAATCATCGCCGAGGTATCGAAGTATAAATTCGGTTCCGTACCGTTGACTGTCAATAATGAAGGAGCTATCACAGCCACTACGCTGTAAAAATACGCCGCCGAAGTCCCAACGGCTATCAGAGTATTCATATCAGCTCGTAAGTGCTTTAGGCCGCCCCAAGCCCCCTGGTAAAAACGCCATCCCGCCCAGAACTGCACCGGCGTCGCCAGAGCCCAGAGCACATAGCCCATGCCGGTAAAGTGCGGCGTGAACATCATCACCATGATAATGACGCCCACTACAGCAGCAAAGACAAAACGGTTTCTCACCTTTTTCGTCTCGCGGGCGGAGGCGGCGGTGACGTCCTCTAAAGCGCCTACCTCTTTATCGAGTTCATAGCCGGCGTCTTTTACCACCCTTCGCAAATCGGAATATCCAATGCTGTCAACATATTCAACAGTGGCTTTTTCCGATGCTAGATTTACGCTGGCCGATATTACGCCGGGGGTACTTTTTAAAGCCTCTTCAACACGTGCGATACATGAGGCGCAGGTCATGCCCTGCACCGGAAAAACAGACTTCTTCACGGCAATGCCATAGCCCGCCCCGGTGACGGTTTTCATGATTGTTTGGAGATTTGTTTGTTTAGGATTGTATTCTACCGAGGCTTTTTCCGAGGCTAAATTGACACCTGCAGCCGCCACGCCTTTGGTTTTCTGCAGGGCTTTTTCCACGGTAGCTACACACGTTGCACAGCTCATCCCCGTAACGGTGATGCTGACTTTCTGCAGGTTTTTGTCTTTAATAGTCATACTTTTCATACTATATCATATACGTAAATCCGGCTGGAGTATGTGACTGTTATCTCTTTATTTTATTGGCAAAATGTTTCTAAGGTTAATCATGTTTTAACAATTTACTGGTATATTCGTAGTAAATAATCGTTTGGAAGGAGGTGAAAATTTATGTGGAAAGACAAAAAGTTTATTGTCATCGGCAGCCTGTTAGTAGTATTGATTGCGGTGGTAAGCACATTGGGTGGGTTGGCTCTAGCCCGCCAATACGATAGAAACATAGGCCCCATACAATTAACCCGCATCGAAGCCCCGTCGCAAGAAAAAGACATGAGCCCGGGTGATGTCCTTAACGAAGCTCTGGACAAATATCTGGACAAGCTTGTGGAGGATGGAACGATAACCCAGGATGAAGCCGATCAGTTCAAATCCTGGTGGGAATCAAAGCCCGATATCGAAGGTATATTCAACTTCTTCAACAACAATCAACTAAATCTTTTCGAAAGGATGCATCAGTTTAGTGGAGGAGCCGCTTTCGGATTCATCCCGGGCAAATAACCGGTAACTATGTCATCCCTGCCCGTTTGCCAGAGGGGGAAGAAATATCCCCCTCTTCGGCATATTAACAATTTCTTAACAATTGTGCTATAACATTAAGTAGAGGCTTTAACGAGGCAAGAAAAATGTCGGGGAAAAAGGTACTAGTTGTTGACGATGATGTAAAAACCGTGGAACTGGTTAAACTATACCTTAACCGTGATGGTTACCACGTCATCACCAGTTATAACGGAAAAGAAGCGCTGCGCCTGGCACGAGAGGGTCACCCCGACCTTATTGTGTTAGACCTGATGCTGCCGGGTATGAACGGATTGGATGTTTGCCGGATTCTGCGGCAGGAATCCGACGTACCAATTATAATGCTTACCGCCCTGACCACCGATGATGACCGCCTGACGGGGCTTAACCTGGGCGCTGACGACTATGTTTCCAAGCCATTCAGCCCCCGCGAGCTTGCCGCCAGGGTCAGAGCGGTGTTGCGCCGCCTCCCCGGAGAGCGCGGGCCGGAAAAAGTTACCCACGGTGACCTCACTATAAATTTCCTTAAACACGAAGCATATCTATCTGAAAAATCTCTCAATCTCACCCCCATCGAGTTTAAAATTCTGGGAGTCCTGGCTAAAGAGCCGGGGCGTGTATTCAGCCGCGCCCAGATAATTGAAAATGCGTTGGGGCAGGATTTTGAAAGCTTTGACCGCACCATCGATGTCCACATACTAAAACTGCGCCGTAAGCTGGAAAAGGATTCACGCCATCCCAAATTCATTAAAACTATTTACGGCTCCGGCTACAAGCTGATGGAGAACAATAATGGTTCATAGCTTAAATTTAAGGTTGCTAGCGGCTTTTACCATCATTATTATTGTTACCATTGGCGCGGCTTTTTTCTTCACTTACCAGACTACTCAAAATGAAATCACTGCAATGGGTGAAAAACTGGAACTTAATCAGGATACCCGTATGCAGATGGAACTATCCCGATATTATCAATTCTTTGATAGCTGGAACGGCATACAGGTATATATTGTACAGTGGGGGCAACTATATGAGAGGCGTATTATTTTAACCGATGCCAATAGGGTTATCGTCGCCGATTCAACAGAAGCACTGACAGGCGATATTTACAACGAAAACCTGTTAGATGATGAAATGGCGGAAATACCGATATCGGCCAGCGGGCAGTTACTACAGATAATTTTACCAAATGATAAGCCCCCTACCCTGACTGCTATTATTAGCCATGATATGGTGGGCACACTGTACATAACTCATGCCGAATTCCCCGGCATCAGCAGCACTGCCCTGGATATAACCTATAACAGCATCGGCAGCTACTTTATCTGGGGAGGTCTGGTGGCTATCGGTATAGCTGTTTTAATTACCTTCTTTTTATCGCGCCGGATTCTTTCTCCGGTTAAGGCGCTGATAAACGTCAGCCGCCAGTACGGCAAGGGCGACTTTTCTAAAAGGATTGAGAGTAAGGATAGGGGCGAATTCGGCGAATTGGCTAGTTCCTTTAATTTAATGGCTGATGACCTGGAGCGCATCCAAAACCTGCGCCAGAACATGGTTGCGGATATTGCCCACGAGCTAAGGACTCCCCTCTCTAATCTTAAAGGCTACCTGGAGGCGATTAAGGACGGAGTGGTTAAACCGAATAAAGCCACCATACGCTCGCTCAACGAGGAAGCAGAAACGTTATCCAGACTCGTTGCCGACCTGCAGGAACTAAGCCTGGCCGATGCCGGTGAACTGAAAATTATCGCTCAGCCGGAAGATATCGGCAGACTCGTTAAGGATACTGTCACTAATTCTCAGCCGAAAGCTAAAGTAAAGGGGCTGAAGATTACAGCGGACTTGCCCAAACTACTCCCGCTGATAAACATAGATGCCCACCATATTAAACAGGTAATGGGCAATCTGTTGGATAACGCTATCGAACACACGAGTAAAAATGGTGAAATAACGGTATCGATTGAGGAACAGGCTGGTTCGGTTGCCGTCACTGTTGCCGATACCGGCGAGGGCATCCCGGCGGAAGATTTGCCGCTGGTGTTTGAGCGTTTTTACCGGGTAGATAAGTCCCGTGCCAGAACTACCGGCGGTAGCGGCCTTGGCTTAACTATTGCCAAGCGTCTGGTAGAAGCCCACGGCGGCACCATTACCGTTACGAGTGAAGTCGGTAAGGGGAGTATATTTACATTCACTCTCCCCAAAACAGTGCCAAACGCTCCAGCTGCTTAAACGCAGCCGGTGGCTTTAGGTACGCCCGCCCATTTACAGGCGGAGTTGGCTGGCCCCTCCGGGAAGAGGTCGTAAAGTTTCTTTAAAGTAAAGCCGGTTTCTTTAACCAACCGGCGAACCATTGGGCAAATGCCATTGGCGAGGTAATAATTCCTTAAGTAATTCAGAGCCTTCCAGTGGTCGTCGGTCAGTTCTGTGACGCCTTCTTTTTGCCCGTAAGCCCGGGCGATATCTTCGGTCCATTTCCCGGTTTCCTGCATGAAGCCGTGCTCGTCAACTTGCAGCATCACTCCCGCTAGTTCTATCTGTGCCATCTCTGTATATCCTTTCTAGAATGAAAAACTATATTATGCTGTAAAGTTATAATATCTGATTTAGCTTTAACATTCAAACCAAATCGGTGTTATTCTTCACCCCAGGTTATGAAAGGCTTTTTTAAATCTACCATAGCGTTAACGATTAGTTCCGCCAGACCGCCGATATAAATTCCTGATTTCTCCTGCACCCCGTAGTAGTCGAAGATTACACGCATCTGCAGCTTGCAGTTGAGGCAAGGAGCGCACAGGTATTTGTTAACATCCGGTCTGGGGTGGTCACTGAAAGCCTCCAGTATCTGCTTCAACTTCATCCTGCCGGCGATAAGGGCTTTAAAGTCGTTGATATTTACATCGGACATCACGGAAAGTCCCCCACCGCCGCCGCAGCACTGATTATCCACACCGTGGGGTATCATCTCGCGGAACTGCGGGCAAAGATAACGCAGAATCCTCCGCTGCGGCTCCACAATCCCCAGATTCCTCACAATATTACAGGGGTCGTGCAGGGTAACCGGGAAGTTATTTTTCGAGGGGTCGAACTTGATTTTCCCACTAAAGACGATATCCTCGAAGAAGGTGATAAAACTCTCGCGCGGAATATTAAGGTCGCCGGTCAACAAACGGTCGGCAACCGTCGCCAGCGCTTTATGTTCGTGGCCGCACTCCCCCATGACGATTTTCTTAACCTTTAGTTTTTTGGCAATCTGCGCGTGCCGGGTGGCAACTTTAGCCAATTGTATATCATCATAGAAAAGACCGTAATTAACGCCGTCGTAGCCCGGTATGTCGGAAGACAGCGTCCAGCTGATACCGGCTTTATCGCAGATGATGGCAAAGGCGATGACGCTTTCCGGAAAGGACAAAATATCCCCGGCGCTGTGGAGGAGTAAAACGTCGGCGCCTTGTTTATCCCAGTTGGTTTTTATTTTAATGCCCAATGACTCGGTGAAGTCTTCGTCAATGAACTCCATATTATCTTTCGCAACATCAGGCCTTAATCCTGTCGGCGAACCGACCTCAAGCTGCAACACGGTGCCTTTTTCATGCAGTTCTTTAGGCGCCCAGCCCAGCTCCTGACTGAACAGCTTGCGTAATTCGCGGGTAATCAGCCCGTTATCCACCCCTATCGGGCAGGTCTGGGCACAGCGCCGGCATAAAGTACAGCGATATGCCAATTCGTAAAGCCGCGAAATCGTCGCCCAGTTTAGTTTAATATCGGCGCCCTTGAGTTTAGCCAGCCACTTGCCTCCGGGCTTGGCGAATTTGTTGATTAAGCGCCTAAATATCTCGGCGCGGTAGGTGGGGCGGTAAATTTCCTGCTTGCCGCTGGCGACGTAAACCGGACAGGCGTCACTGCAGGTCTGACAGCGCACGCAATGTTCCAATGAAAGCAATAACGGTTGTAGGAACGTCCAGTTATCGCCCTTGTTTAGAAGCTTTTTCAGCCCCGCCTCGAACTGCCTGACGAATTTATCTTCTTCCTCTTTACTCTGCGGCTTGAGCAGCACGAGTGCATTAAACCCATCGAGGTTATCAACCAACCTGGTTTTTTGGTCGTCGGTAAGCGGCTTGATGCCTGGCAGCTCCTCGCTTTTATCATATGGTGGGGGGAGGGGTATCAATTCGTCTATATTGATTTCTGTAAGCCGCTTTTCAGCATTACGTGAAATGTCATTTAGTGTTAGCTTTTTCTTCTTAGTCATTTTCTTTTTCCACGATGTCGCCCCAACGGTTGCCCCGGTTTGACTTTACGTGTGGCGCTGACCACGTTACCGGCTGGTTAATCAAGTCGCGTAATTTAGCCGTCATTTTTTCGTTCTGCGGGCTGTCATCCCAGCGTACCGAGTGGTGAGTGAAAAACTTGGTGATAAAATGCACCATGTCCGTGAACGGCAGGTAAAGTATGAATAAAAAAATGATTATGATATGCGACCCCATCGCTGCTGTGGTTGTAATGCCTGAATCCACCGTAAAAAGGTCGCGTGTAAAAACGCCCAACGCATTAGCAAAATCATTGGATAACGCCCAGGCAACAATGCCGCTGACGAATATCGCCGCTAAAAACAGCAGTTTGAAATAGGTGGAATAAGAACTATATTCCCTGTAATTCTTGTCAAGATATCGTTTTAGGATTAGCCCCACCACGCCAAAAAGCCCCACACAGTATCCCGTTACAGCTACTACCGACGCTATACTGAAAAAAACGTCTTGAACTGCTGCAGGAACACTGCCAATGAGTAACATGGCGTTTATAAAGTGGAAAAACAAGGAAAGGATAACCAAATATATGCCCCAATGCAGCGTAAACGAGAAAGGCCACAGCCCGCGGTTGTGCTGCCAGACGCCCTTCATCAAGAAAATTTCCCATGCCATATAGGTGATTATCGGGAAAAACGCTTTTGGCTGTTTCCTGCGCCACCACTCATGCTCTTCCAGGTAAGAACCGCCATGGCTATATCTTTCTTTATCGTGGGGAATCGGGGCTAGTTCCCAGCGCAAGTGCACCGGCATTTTTATGATTTTCAGAACGCGGTAAACCATCAGCGCGATAAAAACAAAAACTATCGTGAATATAAAAACAGGCCAATATAAACCGGACATTGCTACCCCCGCCGCTTTATTTCATTGAGTCGATGATGAATCCGGCCGCTAGCCTGCAGCCCAGTCCCGGCGGCAAACCGCACTTCTCAAAGCCCTTTTCGCCCGCGAAGGTCATCATGGCTTCTTCACTGTCTCCTGGATTCAGCGCTCGTCCGAGGATGACTGTTTCTATGATATCAGAGCAGTATAAATGGCCAACGGCATCCTCAAAATACGCCATGAACTTTTGGGAAATGGATATCGTTTTATTCATTGCTTCATAATCCATCCGGTCATCGCTGCCAAAGTAAAGCCCGAAGGTGATTAAACTGCCGGTGATGCCACCGCAGATTTCACCCGTCCCGCCGATGCCGGGAAAAGGCGTCAGGGCTTTAATGATTTCTATGTTGCCAAGCCCGAATTCTTCCATTAGCGCCAGAGCTGTACCCTGGGCGCAATTCTTAAAAATAAAGTTGTATTCTTCTGCCCGTAGCTGCACCCGGTCGAGTATTTCTTCTTTCTTGGCTTTCATTTCCTGCGGATCCAACTTTTTACGCGGAATACCTTTTTCCGTCAGTTGTTTAACCCGCGCTTCAATAGCTCCAACATCCCAGACTCTAACCGCCAGTTCATCTACCTTTTTCTTGAGGGCCGCAAAATCCGTCATTGCCTGGATACCTCCTTGAATATTATTGGCTGCACTAATTATACCCGATTACTCTACAGATAAAAAATTCCCCCACCACTATCCAGATTATTGCTCTGACGTTGTATAATATAGTGCATAATAAGAAATAAACGGAGGAAAATATGAAAAAACTGGCTTTTCTAGGTCTCATGGTAATAATGCTGCTGCCCTTGCTAGTAATCGGTTGCGGTGGAAACGGTTCGACTACCTTCGAACGCACACTTGACGACTTCACAGCGCAAAACAATATTGTGCAGAGCGTTACCCTCAACGCGGGCGATACACTCACCGTCAAGCTAGGCTCCAATCCCACCACCGGCTTTAACTGGGATGATGCTGCAATAGGAAATACTGCAGTCATTGAGCAGGTTTCCCGCGATTATCTAGAGCCTACAGCTTCCGGAATTGTCGGCGCTCCCGGCACGGATGTTTGGGCTTTTAGAGCCAAAGCAGCCGGCACCACGACCATCCAGTTCAATTACAGCCGCCCCTGGGAAAGTGAACCGGCTACCTATACGCTAACGTTAAATATCACTGTAAATTAACCGGCTAGCAATCAAGCCGATATAAGGGGGGAGTGAAAACTCCCCCCTTTTTTGTTCGTAAAGCACGTTCACAACTATCATGATATAATATACAGGCGTTTGCCTTAAGAGATTTGTATGGACGAAAAAAGCCTTGAAATGCTGGAGTTCCCCAGGATACGGGAAATTCTAGCTGATTACACATCATTTTCCGCCAGCCGCGAACTGGCGATGAACATTAAGCCGCTGCAAGACCACGCGAGGATTACCCTCCTGCTGCAGCAGACGGCTGAGGCGCGTTCGCTGTTGGCTTTGGATAGGGGCTTCTCCATCGGCAGTGCCCGTGACATCCGCGATAAAGCTAAACTAGCAACGCTGGAAGGCATCCTCGACCCCCCGAGCCTACTGGAGGTGCAGCAAACACTCAACGCCCTCCACGACTTGCGCCGTTATCTTAAAAGCATCTCCACCGATTTCCCCCTGCTCTGGAGCGTCGCCGAAGAAATCGTTGATTTGCCGCAGATAGAAAAAGACATCGCCTCCTGCATTGACCCGGCTGGTGACGTGCTGGATAACGCCTCGCCGGAATTGGCCGGTATCCGCGCCCAGCTGCGCAATACACGCGCCCAGATTCTGGAAAAACTGGAAGGAATCGTAAAATCCCCCCGCGGTGAGCGCGTTCTCCAGGAAGACGTTATCACCGAGCGCGACGGGCGTTATGTTTTGCTGGTCAAAATTGAGAACCGGCATGATTTAAAAGGCATCGTCCACGACATATCCAACACCGGCGTTACGGTCTTTATGGAGCCGACGGCAACGGTGGGGCTAGGCAACGCTATCAGGGAACTGGTGGTGGAGGAACGGCATGAGATTGAAAAAGTCCTGCGCCTTCTAACCGCCGAGGTGGGCGCCCACGCCGACGAGATTACCCGCAGTATTGAACTGACGGCTGACCTCGACCTGATTTTAGCCAAGGCGCGTTACGCCATTCGCATTAACGCTGTTGAGCCTCATATTTTAGAGCCGTCCGCCGACGGCAAAAAGAACAATTATATCAAGCTCGTCGAAGCCCACCATCCTTTGTTGGGCGAAAAAGCTGTGCCGTTCTCGCTGGAGCTGGGCGAAAAATACTCGGTTCTGGTGATAACCGGGCCCAACACTGGCGGCAAGACTGTGACGCTTAAGACTATCGGTTTACTCAACGTTATGGCACAGTCTGGTTTGCCCATTCCCGCTGACGGTTCAAGCCAGCTGCCTATTTTTAATAATGTCTTCGCCGACATCGGCGACGAGCAAAGCATCGAGCAAACGCTATCTACTTTTAGCTGGCACATACAAAATATCGTCCATATTATCGGGCAAGCCGACGGTAGAAGCCTGGTGCTGCTCGATGAACTCGGCACCAGCACTGACCCAGCCGAAGGCTCGGCTTTAGCCAGGGCACTGCTGCGTCACTTCCTCTCGAAAAGTGTGCTGACTGTTGCCACCACCCACTTCACCGACCTTAAAGCTTTCGCCCACACCACGCCGGGCCTCAATAACGCCTCGCTGGAGTTTGACGCCAAGACGCTGACGCCCACTTACCGTTTGACCTTCGGTATACCGGGGGGCAGCAACGCTATTGCCACCGCTGCCCGGCTGGGCATACCGGCAGAAATTATCAACGATGCCCGCAGTCTTTTATCCGGCAACAGCCAGGAGCTTGAAAGCCTGCTGGCCAATCTCATGGAAGAAAAACAGAAAATCGCCGTTCTTGAACGGGATTTAGTTGTAGAGAAAGAAAAACTGCAGCGCCGCTCTGCCGAGATGGATAAAGAACTGCAGCGCCTTAAAACCGAGGAGCGACGTAACCTCCAGGCAGAGCGCGACGCCATCGTTCAGGAGGCGGCGGAACTGCATAAAGAAATCCGCCAGGCCGCCACCGAACTGCGCAAGGAAAAAACCTCCGCCCGGCTGGAAGAAGCTAAAAAATCATTAGACCGGGTGCGTAAAGAAATAGCCACGGAAAGATGGCAGCCACCCCCCGGCACCACCGCCGAAGAAGAAGATACTACCATAAAAATCGGAGACACGGTGCGGCTTAAAGAAGCCGGACTGACCGGCACCGTTCTGACCATTAATGAAGATTCGCAGGAAATAGAAGTGCAGGCAGGTGTTACAAAGATGAGACTCGGCTTGAATGGTGTGGTGAAATCCACACCCGCACCCGATAAATTCGCTCCTGCTCCCAAAGTTCCGGCTGCCCGGCGCGTTGCTATGGAACTCGACCTGCGCGGTAAGCGCGCTGATGAAGTCGAGCCTATTTTAGACACTTACTTGAACGACGCCGCTCAATCCAATCTCTCCGAGGTCCGTATCATTCACGGCATCGCCACGGGCACCGTTCGCGCCATTGTGCGTGATTTTCTTAAAAACCATCCGTTGTCTATATCCTTCCGCACCGGCCGGCCCGATGAAGGCGGCGACGGCGTTACCGTAGTCAAGTTGCAGTAGTCCGATGAAAAAGTATGTTCTGGGGCGCACCAAGACGCTGGCTCTGTTGGACTACCTGGCGGGCTCCTCCGGCAATAATGATGCCACGCTTTATATCCCTCCCCGCTCTTCTCCCATTGAATTAGAAAGCTTTTTAAAAAATATTAGTGCGTCTTCCAAAATTTCCGATGAATTAGTTAAAATAACCACCGCTTCACCGACCGGTGCTGTTGTCTTTAAAGCCGATGGACAAATTCGTCTGGTCATTTCCCCTTTCTCGGTTAAAGACCCGATAATCTTTAACTCGGTTGAAACCGGGCCTTTACGCAACCTGTTGAAACGCGAATATGTTATCGGGGTGGTGCTGGTGCGTTTGGGTTCTTACGCCGTGGGATTATGTCAAGGCGAAAAACTGGTTGATAAAAAGATAGGCACGGGGCTAATTCACGGGCGGCACCGCCAGGGCGGGTCGTCTTCCCACCGCTTTGAACGGCATCGCGATAAACAAATCGAGCAGTTCCTTATCCGTGTTTGCAGTCGCGTCCGCGAGCATCTTGAACCGCATGAAAAGTCGCTGGATTTTATGGTTTACGGCGGCGCGCGGACGACGATTCTAATGGCGCAGAAATACTGCCCCTGGCTGGAGAAACTGAAGACACCTACCCTGCCCCCGCTGTTAGATATCCCCGAACCACGCCTCCCCGTACTGCAAAACGCTGTCACCCGCGTCTGGTCAAGCACCGTCTACGAGTGGACGGCGGACTAATCGGTTTTCTTTAATAGCTCTTTCAGCCGCTTGATTGCCGGCGGCAGTATCTCGTCGATTTTCTCGTTAAAGCGTAGGTGTGCATTAGCATCGAAGGGCGTTCCGCCCTGGTTGATAATGACTAGTTTAGCCCCGGCTTCCAAAGCAACGGCTGGCATGTCCGCCGCCGGATAGACAACTAAAGAAGACCCGACGACAACAAACAGTTCGCACATCTGCGAGTGCTTGTATGATTCCTGCAGGTCTTTGGCCGGCAGTGAATCCCCAAAGTCAACAACCGTTGACTTCAACTTCCCTCCACATAAGGGACAATTCCTCTCCCCCTCAATCCTATCCATCTTAAAGTCGCAGGCAGTACAGCGCACTTTAGTCAGGTTGCCGTGCAGCTCCGCCAGTCTCTCCGGAATAATGCCGGATTTTAAATGCAGGTTGTCTACGTTCTGCGAGATAAGGAAATACATCTTACCCAGATTCTGTAATTCCCATATGGCATAATGTCCGCTGTTAGGCTGTACTTCCGTCCAATTCTGCTCTGGTGTTGACAGTCCCTTATCCCGCCGCGTCCAGAGCCCGTCCGGACCTCTAAAGTCACGCAGTCCGGAATCGGTGCTGATGCCCGCGCCGGTAAACACCACTGTATAGCGGGATTCCGCCAGCATCTGCGCCAGCTGTTCGATTCTTCCATGTAAATCATCCATATTGCACCTGGTGAAATATTACCTTGATTGAAATTACGCCGTCAATAAAGAAGCCCGGCTTTTATACCGGGCTTCACTTTATCGTTATTTTATGATGAGGTTTATTTTCTACGATGCTCTTCTTTTTCTTCTAATTCTTCCACTTTCTTAATCGGGACAAGTTCGGCTATTTTCTTTTCTTTATCCTGAAAAACAACCGCTAAATCTTTCATGTAAGCGCACTGCAGGCACTGTTCGTACCAGCCGTTGTAATCACGGTCCATATACAGGTTGCCGCCGCATTTAGGGCATCTTCCGCCAGTCTTTACCTTTCCCATATTCTGCCTTCTTTCTA
>JAQTMM010000010.1 GCA_028714335.1 Dehalococcoidales bacterium | reverse complement strand
GATATTGAAAAAGCCATCGCGAAATCGGAGCTGGGGCTTAATCCCTCCAACGACGGCAATGTAATACGCATTATCATCCCGCCCTTGAGCGAGGAGCGCCGCCAGGAACTTATCAAAATCGTCCACAGCCGGACCGAGGAGCGCCGCGTCATTATCCGCAACCTACGCCATGAAGGCATGAACGAATTTAAGAAGCTGGAAAAAACGACATCTAAAGATGAGATAAAACGCGGCCAAGACCAGCTGCAAAAGCTGACGGACTTCCATATCCTCGAAGCCGAAAAAGCCAGCAATAATAAAGAAAAAGAACTGCTGGAAGTTTAGCTTCCCAACCCAATAAAGTCACCGGAATTTAACCACACCATTTTTAAGGGGCATTTTGAAGAAAACAATCGCCGTTACCCCTAAAAAGAAGCCCATCCCCCGCCACCTAGCCATCATTATGGACGGCAACGGCAGGTGGGCGAAAAAGCGCGGTTTATCAAGGCTTAAGGGACACCGCGCCGGCGTAAAAAACCTCCGCCCCATCATTAAGTACATGCACGATAAAGGCGTTAAGTATGTGACCCTTTACGCTTTTTCCACCGAGAACTGGAACCGCCCCGAGGGTGAAGTCAACGGGCTGTTCCACATTCTCGAGGAAATCATCGGCAAAGAATCCAAAGAGCTTAAAAAATACGGCGTTAGAATTCACCACATCGGGAGTATCAAAGGATTTTCATCCAAGCTTAAAAAGTCCATCAGCGAGGCGCTGGAGTTGACTAAAGACAACTCCGATATGCACCTCGGGGTGGCTTTGAATTACGGGGGCCGGGCGGAGATACTCAACGCCGTTAAGGGCATGATTGCCGACGGCACCCAGCCGAATAAAGTTAACGAGAATACCTTTAAAAAATACCTCTACGCGCCGGACTTCCCGGACGTTGACCTGGTCATCCGCACCGGCGGCGAGATGCGCATCAGCAACCTGTTAATCTGGCAAACCGCCTATAGCGAATATTACTTTACTCCGGTACTCTGGCCGGACTTTGGCGTAGAGGAACTGGAGGAAGCTTTAACAGCCTACAGCCAGCGGCAGCGTCGCTTCGGCGGCCTGCAACCTAAGTAACAATGTTGAAGAAAAGGTTATTAACCGCGCTCATCGGTATTCCCCTCGTCCTCATTGCCGTGTGGGTCAACACCCCGGCGCCCTGGTTTTTGATACTGGCGGCGTTAGTAGCCGCCATCGGGGTTTTTGAATTTTACCGCATCACCGGCGTCACCGAATGCTATGCCCTCACCGGCTTCGGCATCCTCTGGACGGCGGCATTTATCGTCCGCCCCTACTACCCGCAGATGGAACTGCACCTGCTTTTAGTGGCGGGGGTGGGACTATCTTTAGCGATGCTGGTTTTCCTGCCCAAACGAGAGGGCCAGTTCCAGCGCTGGGCGTGGATGGTGGGCGGGGCGCTTTACATCGGGTGGCTGTTAAGCTATATGGTGGCGTTACGGCTGGAACCGGGAACAATGGCCTTCCCGGAGGCAGGACGCAATTTTGTTTATCTGGCACTGCTGGCAACGTTCGGGTCGGACACATTTGCGTACTTTTTGGGTAAAGCCATCGGCAGGCACCAGATGGCGCCATCCGTCAGCCCGCACAAGACATGGGAAGGCGCTTTTGGGGGGATAATCGGGGGGATGCTGGTTGCCTGGCTGTTCACGCTGGCTACGCCTTTCCAGGTGGCTTTGAGCTGGTGGCAGGCGGTTCTGCTGGGTCTGGCGGTTAGTGCCCTCGGGCAGGTGGGAGACCTGGCGGAGTCTTTACTAAAGCGCAACACGGGGGTGAAGGACTCCGGAGCTATCATGCCGGGGCACGGCGGCATACTGGACAGGCTGGACAGCGTGCTGTTCGCCGGGGTGGTAGTTTACTTGTGGTATGTCTATATGGTGGTGTAACGATTTAGTATTCGTCTTAAAATATTTTTTTATTTTACGTTCAGATTTTCTTTTTCGTTATTTATTTTATGTCTAGTTTGTTTACCCTGCCCTGCTGTTTTCTATCTAATAATACTGCTTAGATAATCCGAAGAACAAGGGGATTTTGTCTGAAGGTTAGAAGAGTAAACACTCCCTTATTCCCTTCCTTCGACTACGCTCATGACAGGCTCTTTTTCAAAGGGAGAGCCAATACCCCCAAAAAAGAGAAGGCATTAAGTGGATTCCAGCCTGCGCTGGAATGACAGGGAAACAAGATTCTTCGTTATGCTCAGAATGACAGAGCGAGTGATTTGCTGTATATTATAAACAGCGTGCTGTTTGCCGGGGGTGGTGGTTTACTTGTGTTATGTGTATATGGTGGTGTAAAAAAACCCTTGACAACCCCCCTTTATCCATGATAAATTAGATACAACTGAATTATGTAAAGGCTGTGAACAGGAGTAGTAAGTCCTAAAGCGGGGCTTCAGAGAGTCGGGTAAGGTGTGAGTCCGACGCCAACGCTAGAACTGAATGGACCTGGGAGCCGCAAACCGAATCCCTCGACCACGCTCGAGACAAGTCCTTCGACCACGCTCGGGACAAGTCGTTCGAGCAAGTTATGGGTAGTAGGCTTTGACGCAAGGGCAGCGTTAACAGAGCCCGGGGTATCGTTTAAGACCCGCCTACACTGAAGTTCCGGCGGGCAGGCTGTACTCGCAGAGATATCCTTCGACTTCGCTCAGGACAAGGTCTTTATAGTAGAAGGATAATTAGGGTGGCACCGCGGAAGCTATAACCTCCGCCCCTTTTATGGGACGGGGGTTTTTTATTTTAGTGAGTGAATATGTATAAACCAAGTTTAGAAGAAGCGAAGAAACTAAAGAACCAGGGCAACCTGCTGCCGGTGTACCGCGAAATTAACGCGGACATGGAGACGCCGGTTTCGGCGTATCTGAAGATTACGCGCGGCAACTATTCGTTCTTGCTGGAAAGCGTCGAGGGCGGCGAAAGGCTGGCGCGCTACAGCTTCTTGGGGACGGAGCCGTCTAAAGTGATATCCACCGACGGCGGCGACCCGCTACTGGTTATTGAAAAGGAGTTCAAGAAATTTAAGCCGATAGCGGTGGACGGGCTGCCGCGCTTCCACGGGGGGATGGTGGGGTATTTAAGTTATGAGGTGGCACGGTATTTTGAAGAACTCCCCTCTCCTGCCGCCGACCCCTTAAAGCTGCCGGAAACCCGCATGATGCTGGCGGATACGCTTTTAGTCTTCGACCACCTGGCGCACAAGATAAAGGTGGTGGCGCACGCCTACCTCGACGGCGATATAGAAAAAAGCTACCAGGAAGCCAAAGAGAAAATAGACAGTCTGGTGGCAAGGCTCAAGAAACCTTTACCGGTAGAGCAACCGGTGCAAAACAACAATAACAATACTAAAGAAACGCAGAACCTGACGCAGGCGCAATATGAAGAAATCGTCACCAAGATGAAAAAACACATCTACGAAGGCGACATCATCCAGGGCGTGCCATCGTTAAGATTGGGCAAACCGACTAAAGCCAGCCCCTTTGCCATCTACCGCGCTTTACGTTCGATAAATCCCTCCCCTTATATGTATTTCCTCCACCTCGACGACATCTATATCGTCGGGGCGTCACCGGAATTATTAGTCCGTGTGGAAGACGGCATCGTTTCCAACCACCCCATCGCCGGGACGCGCCCACGCGGTAAAGACAATGGCGACGACAAAGCGCTGGAGGAGGAACTCAAGGGCGACGAAAAGGAACGCGCCGAGCATGTGATGCTGGTAGACCTTGCCCGCAACGACGTGGGGCGCATCAGCGAGCCGGGCACGGTGGAGGTAACACAATTCATGGACATCGAGCGCTACTCCCACGTGATGCATATAGTCTCTCACGTGCAGGGGAAATTAAGGGAGGGGCTAACGCAGTACGACGCTTTACGCGCCTGCTTTCCAGCAGGAACGGTCTCCGGCGCGCCCAAGATACGCGCTATGGAAATCATCGCTGACCTTGAGCCGGATAAGCGCGGGCCTTACGCCGGCGCGGTGGGCTACTTTGATTTCTCCGGCAACATAGATACTGCCATCGGCATCCGCACCATCATCATTAAAGACGGGACAGCTTACGTGCAGGCGGGCGCGGGCATCGTGGCGGATTCCATCCCGGCTAACGAATACCGCGAGTGCCTCAACAAAATGCAAGCGACGCTTTCGGCGATAGCGCAAGCGGAGGGCGATTGATGCTTTTACTGATTGATAATTACGACAGCTTCACCTACAACCTCTATCAGTACCTGTGTGAACTGGGGCAGGTGGTTAAGGTGGCGCGCAATGACAAGATAACGCTGGACGAGATTGAAAAGATGCAGCCGGAACGAATTGTAATCTCGCCGGGGCCGGGGAAACCGGAGGACGCGGGGATTTCTAACGATGTGATTTTAAGGTTCGGGGAAAGGACGCCAATACTGGGCGTCTGCCTGGGACACCAGTGCATCGGTCAGGCGTACGGCGGCAAGGTGGACCACGCCGGTGAGATAAAGCACGGCAAGACCTCGATGATACAGCACGACGACAAAGGCGTCTTCCAGGGCGTAAAAAATCCCTTCGCGGCGGTGCGTTATCACTCGCTGGCGGTACAGAGGGACAAGTTCCCGGACTGCCTGGACATCAGCGCCGTGACAGAGAACAAGATTATCATGGGGCTGCGCCACCGCCAGTATCCAGTGGAGGGCGTACAGTTCCACCCGGAGAGCATTATGACGGGGGAGGGGAAGAAAATATTGGATAACTTTTTGAGGAAGGGATTGTAAAAAACCCTCTTAGTCTCCCTTTATGAAAGGGAGAGGCGAGGAAAGGAATCGGGTAAATGATTAAAGAAGCAATCGGGGCTCTGGTAGAAGGCAAGAATTTAAGCTACGAAGAAGCCTATTTTGTGATGGGTGAAATCATGGGCGGGGAGGCAACACCGGCGCAGGTCGGCGCCTTTTTAACCGCATTACGATTAAAGGGCGAAACCGCCGATGAAATCGCCGGGCTGGCAACGGTGATGCGCGCTAAAGCCACCCCAGTAAAAATTAAGGGCCCAGCTATAGATATCGTGGGGACTGGGGGTGACGGGGCGGCAACATTCAATATCTCTACCGCGGCGGCGTTTGTGGTGGCGGGGGCTGGCTTAAAAGTCGCTAAGCACGGCAACCGCGCCATGTCCAGCAATTGCGGCAGCGCCGATATATTGGAGGCGCTGGGGGTAAAGATTGAATTGAGCGCGGACAGTGTTACCGAGTGCATCGAGAATGCGGGCATCGGTTTCATGTTCGCGCAGGCATTCCACCCGGCGATGAGATACGCCGCACCGGTGCGTAAAGAAATCGGCATCCGCACTATTTTTAATATCCTTGGCCCATTAACCAATCCGGCACAGGTGGAGCATATCCTCCTCGGTGTGCCGAGCGAAGACATCGGCTCAAAAATTGCCGCCGTCCTAAAGCGTCTGGGAATCAAGCACGCGCTGGTAGTGCACGGCAAAGACGGGCTGGATGAAATTTCGATAACCGGCAAATCCGTTATCTGGGACATCACTAAAGATAAGTTATCCTCACCGTATGAAGTCACGCCTAAAAACTTTGGGTTCAGCAAGGCGGACATCAGTGAGGTGAAGGGCGGCACACCGCAGGAAAATGCCTCATTATTAAACCGGATTCTGGGCGGGGAAAAAAGCGTCCTAAGGGACATGGTGGTGATGAATGCCGCCGCCGCGTTAGTAGCCGGGGACGTCACTAAAGACCTTAAAGAAGGCGTGGAAATTGCGGAAGAATCAATTGATAGCGGCAAGGCGAAAGGAAAGCTCGAAAGGCTGGCTACATTAAGCCGGAATTTGAAATAACATGGCTTCAACGATACTGGATAAAATCGTGGGGGATAAACGGGAGGCGTTAAAGCTGGCTAAGCAACAGATGCCTTTGTCGGTTTTGCAGGAACGCATCTCCCAACGTAAACTGCACAGCTTTGCGGGGGCGCTAAATGGCAACGGCGTAAAACTCATCGCCGAGGTTAAAAAAGCGTCACCGTCCAAGGGACTGCTTTGCCCGGATTTTAAGCCAGTGGAGTTAGCGCAGACTTATGAAAAACACGGCGTGGCCGCGATATCCGTGCTGACGGAAGAAAAGAACTTTTTGGGGAGTTTGGAATATTTAGCAGAGATAAGAGAAAAGGTCAACGTCCCTCTATTGCGGAAGGACTTTATCTTTGACGCGTACCAGGTTTACGAGTCCGCCGCTTATGGCGCCGACGCTATTTTACTGATTACAGCGATACTGGAAACAGAAGTTTTAGAAGAACTATTAGGCATTGCCAATAATCTAAAACTGGACTGCCTCGTTGAGGTGCATAACGAGGAAGAATTATTTAAAGCGATGCTGGCTGGGGCGGAGATTATCGGGATTAACAACCGGAACCTGGAGACATTTAAAGTGGACACCAACACCACGCGGCGCTTGAGGATGCTGATTCCGGCGGAAAACATCGTCGTTAGCGAAAGCGGCATCAGCACCGCCGACGATATGAAGAAAATGAAGGAGTGCAAGGTTAACGCCGTACTAGTCGGCGAGGCTTTGGTGACGGCGAAAGATATACCCGCCAAGATGAAGGAACTGCTGGCATGACACACATCAAGATTTGCGGTATAAAAAGCGAGGACGTCGCCATGAAGGTGGCGGATGCCGGGGCGGACTTTATCGGGCTGGTTTTTGCGCCCAGCCGACGGCAAATCACACCTAAAACCGCCGCAAAAATAACTGCCGCGCTGAAGAAAAATAAAGCCAGAACAAAATCGGTGGGGGTGTTCGTCAACACGCCTTTAGCCACCGTTAGAAAAATAGCTGATAAATGCGGGCTAGACTGGATACAGTTGAGCGGCGACGAAAGCTGGGCGTATTGCCGGGAACTGGGCAAGCCCTTTATTAAAGCCATTAAGTGCGCCAGACGTAATACGCTAACCACGATAGAGAAAATCAACGAGGGTAAAAAGTTGAAGTTTGACGGCCAATACCTGGTGCTACTCGATACCGCCGTCAAGGGATTCTTCGGAGGGACGGGCAGAACATTTCCGTGGAAACTCGCTGAACCGATAGTAGCTAAACACGACCACATCATCATTGCCGGCGGTCTTAAACCGAGTAATGTGGGAAAGGCGATAGAAACACTAAAGCCCTGGGGCGTTGACGTATCCAGCGGGGTGGAAACGAGGGGCGTTAAAGATATGAAAAAAATCGTGAAGTTTATTGAAGCAGTGAGGCAAGCCGATGCCATGTAGGCCTGATGTTAGCGGGTACTTCGGTAATTACGGCGGCAAGTTCGTGCCAGAAACGCTGATGCCGGCGCTGGCGGAACTGGAAGGCGCTTACGCCGACGCTTTGGCCGACGCGGCTTTCCAAAAGCAATTCGACCAATTGTGTAAGGACTTTATCGGGCGGCCGACGCCGCTGTATTATGCTGAACAACTGACAAAGAAGTCCGGCGGGGCGATTATACTCCTAAAGCGTGAGGACCTGGCGCATACCGGAGCGCACAAAATCAACAACGCGCTGGGGCAGGGTCTGCTAGCCAAGCGGATGGGCAAAACGCGCATTATTGCTGAGACAGGGGCAGGCCAGCACGGCGTTGCCACGGCGACCGTCTGTGCGATGCTAGACCTGGAGTGCATTGTTTATATGGGGACGGAGGACATTAAGCGACAGGCGCCCAACGTCCAACGCATGAAGCTAATGAACGCCGAAGTCCGCCCGGTGGATTCCGGCAGTCGGACGCTTAAAGACGCCATTAACGAGGCGATACGTGACTGGGTGAGTAACGTTAAAGACACCCACTATTTATTGGGCTCGGTGGTCGGGCCGCACCCCTACCCAATGATAGTCCGCGACTTCCAGGCAATCATCGGGCGGGAAGCCAGGGCACAGGTGCTTAAAGCCTACAACCGCCTGCCGGATTATTTGGTGGCATGCGTGGGCGGCGGCAGCAACAGCATTGGGCTTTTCCATCCTTTTTACAATGATAAAGACGTCAAATTCATCGGGGTGGAAGCGGGGGGGTTGGGTTTGAAAACCGGCAAGCACAGCGCCACTTTAGCTACCGGCAAGGTTGGCGTACTGCACGGCACCAAGAGCTACCTGATGGAGGACGAGCACGGGCAGATTATGGAGACGCACAGCATCTCCGCCGGGCTGGATTATCCGGGAGTGGGGCCGGAGCACAGTTTCTACAAAGACAGCGACCGCGCCACCTATGTTGCGGTGAACGACGAAGAAACGCTGGAAGGATTTAAACTGCTTAGCAATACAGAGGGGATTATCCCCGCTTTAGAATCCGCCCACGCCATATATTACGCCGTAAAAATGGCCAAAGATTTGAGCAAGGACAAACTGATTATCGTGAATCTTTCGGGGCGAGGGGATAAGGATTTGGGCATCGTTACACAGGCTTTGGGGATGAAGGAATGAGTGAAATAACGTCGGTTTTCAAGCCTGACCATAAAGCGTTAATCGCCTACGTTACCGCGGGCTACCCGGATAAAACCGCCACGGTAAATATCGCCGCGGCGCTGGCGGAGGGCGGTTGTGACATTATAGAACTGGGGATACCCTTCTCCGACCCATTGGCTGACGGCGCCACGATACAGCACGCCAGTTACCTGGCTTTACAGCAAGGCATCACGCCACAGATTTGCCTAGATATAGCCGCGGAAATCCGGCAAATAATTACTACGCCGCTGGTCTTTATGACCTATTATAATCCGATACTCCGTTACGGGTTGGAGGCTTTTTGTAAAGAATGCATCAAGGCCGGCGTCAGCGGGTTAATCGTGCCAGACCTGCCGCCGGAAGAAGGACTGGAACTGGAAAAGGTGACGCACAAACACAACCTCGATTTGATATATCTGTTGGCGCCGACCAGCACTGACCAGCGCATCGGGACAGTGGCAGCGCGGTCAAGGGGATTTATCTATTTAGTTTCATTAACAGGGGTAACCGGCGCGCGCAGTTCACTCTCGCCGGAACTTAAGGGTTTTGTTAAAAGAGTGCGCGCCAAAAGCGACCTGCCACTCTGCGTGGGCTTTGGCATCTCTAAAGTGGAACACGCTTTAGAAGCCGCCGCCCTCGCCGACGGCGTTATCATCGGCAGCCGTTTGATAAATTTAATTGAAGAAGACACATCGCTGGCGGCTTTAAAGTCGTTTATTACCAGCGTTAGAAAAGCTTTAAACGAAAAGAAAAACACCGGGGAGGTATAAAATATGTAATGCTCTGCCGTTTAAATATCACACAAATTTTTAGGAGGAAAAATGGAAAAGACCAAATTCTTACTCGAAGAAAAAGACATGCCGACCAAATGGTATAACATCCAGGCCGACCTGCCTAAACCACTACCCCCTTATCTTCATCCCGGCACCAAGCAGCCCCTAGGCCCGGCCGACCTGGCACCCCTGTTCCCGATGGAACTCATCAAACAGGAAATGAGTCAGGAAAGGTATATCGACATCCCGGAAGAGGTGCAGGACGTACTAAAGGTATGGCGTCCTACCACCCTGTTCCGGGCGCACCGGCTGGAAAAAGTGCTGGACACCCCCGCTAAAATCTACTATAAATACGAAGGCACCTCACCGCCCGGCAGCCACAAACCCAACACCGCGGTAGCCCAGGCTTTCTACAATAAAGCCGAAGGCATTAAACGCATCACCACTGAGACGGGCGCGGGACAATGGGGCAGCTCGCTGGCTTTTGCCTGTAACCTGTTCGGGCTGGAATGCAAGGTTTACATGGTTAAGGTTAGCTACAACCAGAAGCCCTACCGCCGCATCATGATGGAGACATGGGGCGCCAAGTGCGTCGCCAGCCCGAGCACAGACACCAAGTCCGGCCGCGACGCTTTAGCCGCTGATCCCAACTGTCCCGGCAGCCTCGGACTGGCTATCAGCGAAGCTTGTGAAGACGCCTTCAGCCGCGAAGACACCCACTACTCGCTGGGCAGCGTGCTGAATCACGTTTTGATGCACCAGACCATCATCGGACAGGAAGCCATGAAGCAGATGGAAATGGCCGGAGATTACCCGGACATCATCATCGGCTGTGTGGGCGGCGGCTCCAACTTCGCCGGTCTGTTCCTGCCGTTCGTCAAGGAGAAAATCAGCGGCAAGAAAAAAAACCTGCGCATCATCAACGTCGAGCCGGACAGCTGCCCGACACTGACCAAAGGCCTGTATGCCTACGATTTCGGCGATGTCGCCGGTATGGCACCTATTGCCAAGATGTTCACGCTGGGCCATGGCTTCATGCCGCCGCCAGTACACGCCGGCGGTTTACGCTACCACGGCATGGCGCCGCTCATCTGCCACCTGCACAAACTCGGCTTCGTGGAAGCCCGGTCGGTGCCGCAGCTGGCGACCTTTGAAGCAGGCATCACCTTTGCCCGCTCCGAGGGCATCATCAGCGCTCCGGAAACCAACCATGCCATCCGCGCCGTCATTGACGAAGCGCTCAAGTGCAAAGAATCCGGCGAGAAAAAGGTCATCTTGTTCAACCACAGCGGCCACGGCCACTTTGACATGGCGGCTTACGAGCAGTACCTTAACGGCAAACTGCAGGACTACGCTTATCCCGAAGACCTGGTAAAAGAAGCGCTAAAGTCACTGCCCGAAGTTCCCGCCGAATTTCAGTAAAACTAAAATAAAGCAAAATGATAAAGCCCCCTTATCCCCTGGTGGGGAGGGGGCTTTATTTTTCCGTCAATATCATCTTCACAATCCTTTAACAATCAATTAGTATTATAGTAGTGAAAGATGAGGATGATATATGAAAACGATTAATCTGAAAGCATTTTTCCTGGTTTTCGTGATAGCGGCCGTGCTGGGCACAACGCTATTGACGGGCTGTATTGCCGTTGACGGCACAGCAACCAATACAACCACAAGTACCAATACATCAACGGTAATCGACTCAACGTGGACGCCTACGACGACAGGCGGAACATTAACGGCATTGCCTAATCTGGCAGACGTTGTGGCGTTGGTTAAGCCGTCGGTGGTGGCAATCAATACCGAGGTCACCGTAGTAGATTTTTTTAATCAGCAATACACGCAGCAAGGCGCCGGCTCCGGCTGGATTATCGACCCCAACGGCATCATCGTCACCAACAACCACGTCGTTGAAGGGGCAAAGTCAATAACCGTTACCACCGATGACGGAGCAACCTACCAAGCGGACATTAATAATGTGTATACCGATTCTTTGAACGACCTGGCAATCATCAAGATAAACGCCACGAATCTCCCATATTTAAAGATTGGCGACTCGAGCAGTATGCGCATCGGCGACTGGGTAATCGCCATCGGCAACGCTTTAGGACAGGGCACCCGCGCCACCGAGGGCATCATTAGCCGCGTAAACGTGGAGCTGCAGATGGACCAGAACCAGACACTGTACGACCTGCTGGAAACCAGCGCGGCGATTAACGCCGGCAACTCCGGCGGCCCGCTGGTCAACCTTAGCGGCGAGGTCATCGGCATCACCAGTGCCAAGGTATCCAGCGTGGGAGTAGAGGGGATGGGCTACGCCATCAGCATTAACACCGCCCTGCCAATAATTCAAGAACTAGTCAACAAGGGTTATGTGACCCGGCCATACCTAGGTGTGGGGCTTTATACCGTTGACCAGTATGCAATTATGCAATTAGGTTTAAAAGTAAGTGAAGGCGTGCTGATTACCGAGATAACCTCCGACGGACCCGCCGCACAAGCCGGATTGCAGCAATACGACGTAATCGTCAGCATTGGGGGGACGAAGGTAACCACGGTTGCCGAATTCACCAAGATATTATTTGCTTCCACCATCGGGCAGCCGCTGGAAATAAAGTACTGGCGGGGCGATCAGGAATACACGATAATGGTAACACCCATCGAAACGCCGCACAGTTAAGCTATAGGGTAAAAGAAAAACGGGAGGGGGCTCTAAAGCCCCCTCTTTTTATTTCACCTTTTTTACCGCCAGGTTCAGGTGGTAGCCGCCTATCTTGTGTTCCTCTTTCAGGTCAACATCTTCCGGGATGTCGTCTTCAATATCGTCGGCGAGGGTTTCCTGCCGGATATAGTCGGTAAAGCCGGAAATTGCCTGAATAAAGTAAGCGTCAGCGTCATGGTAGATTTTGATATGGTCGGCTATCTCATAACCGGCATTACGGCGCATGGTTTGCAGGCGGTGAATAATCTCCCGTGCGATGCCTTCTGCTTGAAGTTCAATAGTGATATAGGTGGAGATACTCACACAGGTACCCATCTCGGTCACTGTGCTGAAGTTGGCAACCTCCAAACCGCCGACCTTTTCCAGCGTTTCGGTTTTCAACTCTTTGATGTTCAGCTCTTCCAAAATCAGCGGGGCAACCCTCTCTAAAGCGCGCGCCTCAAATTCGTTAGTGACGCTAACGTAGAGGGTTTCCAACGGCTGGCGGATTTTAAGACCGCACTTATTGCGCGCCGCCCTGCCCAGGCTACAGACTTTCATCGCCAGGCGATTATCATCGCTCAACTGCTTGTCAATCAGGCTCGTATCGGCGACGGGGAAGTCCTCCAGGTGGACGCTTAACGGCGCATCT
Source organism: Dehalococcoidales bacterium (assembly GCA_028714335.1). Taxonomy (GTDB): domain Bacteria; phylum Chloroflexota; class Dehalococcoidia; order Dehalococcoidales; family RBG-16-60-22; genus RBG-13-51-18. The sequence continues at coordinate 28,315 of JAQTMM010000010.1, read as the reverse complement.
TGTTTGACCTCACGCACCAGGTTCTGATACATCTCTTCGGCGAGGAAGGGAGTATAGGGAGCGAGCAGTTTTGCCAGCGTCACCAGGCAGGTATAGAGTGAGTTGTACGCCGAGAGTTTATCCTCGTCGTTTTCACTCTTCCAAAAGCGCCGTCGGCTGCGGCGGACGTACCAGTTGGAAAGCCCGTCCACAAAGGTCTCTATCTTGCGCCCGGCGTCGGTGTAGTTGTAGTTTTCCAGCAGGTTATCGCAATCGGCGACGAGCTGGTTAAGCTCGGAGAGAATCCATTTATCCAGTTCGGTGGAGGGCGGCGGGAATGAATCCGCCGGCTGGTAGTGGTCGATGTTGGCGTACATGACAAAGAAGGAATAGACGTTCCACAGCGTCATCAGCAGCTGGCGATTTATCTCCGCCACCATCTTAACGTCAAAGCGGCGGACGGCGCCGGGCGGTGAAGAAGTATAGTTATACCAGCGCAGGGCGTCGGCGCCGTGTTTTTGAATTACCTCTATCGGGTCAACGACATTGCCTTTGCTTTTGCTCATCTTCTTGCCCTTGGTGTCCAGTATCAGTTCCAGGCAGATGCAGTTCTTAAAAATAGGCCGGCCGAAAAGCAAGGTGGAGATGGCGTGGAGGCTATAGAACCAGCCGCGCGTTTGGTCTACGGCCTCGGAGATGAAGTCCGCCTGGCCGGTTTCTTTATCGAACAATTCCTTATTTTCAAAGGGGTAATGCGTCTGGGCAAAAGGCATCGAGCCGGAATCGAACCAGCAGTCCATTACCTCCGGCGTACGCTGCATCTTGCCGCCGCATTTGCCGCAGTTAAAGGTCACCTCGTCCATATAGGGGCGATGTAAATCGATGGGTGATTTTATGCCCTGGCAGCCTGGTTTTTTCTCCAGTTCTTCAATCGAGCCGACGCACTCAAAAGCGCCGCACTTTTCGCACTTCCAGATAGGCAGGGGCGAGCCCCAGTATCGCTCGCGGGCAAAAGCCCAGTCAACATTGTTTTCCAACCAGTTGCCAAAGCGCCCTTTCTTGATGTGTTCCGGGTACCAGTTGATAGTCTCGTTGCCGGCAATCATTTTATCTTTAATTGCGGTGGTCTTGATGTACCATGTTGTCTTGGCGTAATAAAGCAATGGGGCGTCGCAACGCCAGCAGAATGGATAGGTATGTTTTATCGTACCGGAGTGTAAAAGCAGCCCTCGCTCTTGAAGGTCATCCATGATAAGCGGGTCGGCGGCTTTTACGAACTTACCGGCGAAGGAATAATTACCGGTAATTTTACCCTGCAAATCAACCTGCTGGACAAAACTTAAACCCAGCTCTTTACCGGCGTTAAAGTCCACCTCGCCAAAAGCGGGGGCGACATGCACGATGCCCGTACCGTCCTCCATAGTGACAAAGTCGCCGCCGATGACTTTATAGGTCAGGTCTTTGCTTTCCTTTTGGGCGGTTAATGTTCCGTCATGATGGAACTTTAGCCTTTCAACACCAAATTCGTGCGGGTTGTACAACGGCTGGTATTCCGTGCCAACGAGTTCTTTTCCGTTTAACTTTTTGACCTCTTGATAATCTTTTAAATCCAGCGTCCCTGCCAGCCGCGCCGCCAAGATGAGATAGCCGTTTTCGCCTTCCAACAAGACGTATTCAGCGTCCGGCGCAACGGCTAACGCGGTGTTGCCCGGCAGTGTCCAGGGAGTAGTCGTCCAGGCTAAAAGATAGACCGGTTTATTAGTGGGCAACTTGGCTTTAGCCTCTTTCACCACTCTGAACTTTATGTAAACCGACGGGTCTTCAGTATCGTCCTTATAACCCTGCGAAACCTCGTGGGAGCTTAACGACGTACCGCAGCGCGGGCAATGCGGGGTGACGCGGTAGCCCTGGTAAACTAGCCCTTTGTCCCAGATTTGCTTTAGCGCCCACCACACCGATTCCACATAGGTGTTGTCCATCGTTTTATAAGCGTGGTCGAGGTCAACCCAGTAACCGATACGTTCGGTCATAAAGTTCCATTCTTTGAGGTACTTAAAAACGCTCTCGCGGCACTTTTTATTAAACTCCTCGACACCGTACTTTTCTATCTGGTCCTTGCCGCTAAAACCGAGCTGTCTTTCTACTTCCAGCTCGACGGGAAGGCCATGCGTATCCCACCCGGCGATGCGGGGGATGTAATAGCCCTTCATTGTTTTGTAGCGTACGATGACGTCTTTTATCGCGCGCGCCAGCACATGGTGAATGCCCGGGTTGCCGTTAGCGAAGGGAGGCCCCTCGTAAAAGACAAAGCGCTTGCCGTCTTTACGCGCGTCCACGCTTTTTTCAAAAATCGTGTTGTCTTTCCAAAACTTTAAGATGTCTTCTTCCTGCTTAGGAAAGTCCACCCGGTTATTGACTGGTTTAAACATATTTACCCCCTATATATATAAAAAAGCCTCGTCTCTAAGGGACGAGGCTTAAAGCTCCGCGGTACCACCCAAATTCCCCAAAAAACGGGGCACTCTTTAAGGACACCTTTGATGCCCTCGTCACGGTTAACGGTTGACGGGTCCGTCCGGGCTTACTCATTCAAGGTTTTCAGCCGGAGGCTCGGGAGGGATTTTCAAAGCGGGGAGTATATCTGCTTCCACCTTGCCAGACTCGCTGGATACTCGTTGCCGCCCCTACTCTTCTCCGTCACAGCCTTTAGTTTATGTTAACACACGATAATGTTAAAAGCAAGGGATGAAAGGCGCAGGACAACTGGTTACTAATTACTAGTTTTCGGGAAGCATCTTAGGGGTGATGACTACCTTGCGCCCGTCGCCGACGCCGATGCTTTCGGTAATAACATCGGGGTGGTCGGCTAAAGTGATGTGGATAATGCGGCGTTCAAAGGCCGTCATCGGTTCCATGGTGAAGGGCGCTTTGCGGTTCTTGACCTGTTCCGCCAAGCGCGTCGCCAGCATGCGGAGCCCTTCACAGCGGCGCTGCTTGTAGCCTTCAACATCAAGGACGATGGGTATCTGCACATCCATCTTGTGAGAAACGATGAGCCGGACGATATACTGCAGGGAAACCATTGTCTGGCCGCGCCGCCCGATTAGGATACCGAGGTCTTCGCCTTCGATGTTGAGCCCGACAGAAGTAAGGTTGCCATCATCGTCGGTGGCCGTGAATTCATCAGAAGGGAAAATACTGCCGGATAAGTCCATTAAAGAAAGCAGCGTTCCCAGCACTTCCTTTGCGGCATCATAAATTTCCTGCTGATTATCCGACATTACAAACCTGCCTTAGCGGTGACAGTGTGCTAATTTACTGGTCTTGCTGGCCATTATTACCGCCCTTGAAAAACCTATCGAGGAAGCCTTTCTTCTGGCTCTTCTTTAAAGACTCTTTGTCGGTAATAATAATCTCACCGTTTTTATCAACAATCGTCTGCTTAATTTCTTCCTGCGGCGGCTGTTCGAACTTAAGGTGTTTTTTCTCCGGTTCAGCGCCAGGTTTAGCAGCACGTTTGAACAGCGTGCCCCAACCGGTGATGCGGTATTGCAGCCCGATGCGGAATAAACTATTGACCACCCAGTAAAGCGCCAAGCCGGCGGGGAAGGTTAACGACATGAAGGTAAAGAGCAACGGCATCATCCAGAGCATCATGGAACTCTGCGACTGCTGCTGCGGGTCGGCGGTAGGCATAGTGGACATCTTCTGCTGTACCCACATGAAGACGCCTACGAGTATCGCCAGAACTATATTCGGCGATGCCAGATCCATCCCCAGGAAATAGGGGTTCATCGGTATAGCCGAAAATACAACCGGCCAGGAATATAAGAATCTGGAAAGGTTGAGCAGACCTTCCGGTACTGCAGCCAGCGCCAGCATAATGGACTGGTAAAGAGCGAACCATACCGGCATCTGGATAATCATGCCCAGCATACAGCCCTGGAGCTTGACGCCGGATTCTTTGTACAGCTTCATCTGCTCCTGGGCAAGTTTCTGGCGGTCTTTGGCGTACTTCTTCTGCAGTTCGGCGAGTTTGGGCTGCAGCTCCATCATCTTCTTGGAAGACTTAATCTGACTTAAGGTAAGCGGCAGCAGAGCCAGGTTGACCACAATTGTCAGGATGATGATGGCCGCGCCGAAACTCCCCCCGAAGGCATGCGAGATGACAATGAGGACGTTAGTTAATGGCTGTTGTATTATTAATTCCCAAACGTTCAATTCAAATTACCCCGATATCAAAGATATTGATAGCAATAAAGCGCCCGACTCTATATCAATGCGCTGTATGGCGATGTCCTGTGTCTGGAAGTAGACTATCCCGTTATAAACCGTTAGCGGCCCGGTAATGGAGCCGGTTAGGACCGCCAGCACTTTTAGTTCTTGAGTTGTGGTGTCTATTCTATAAACAATGCCGTCTTTACTGGCAAAGACAACATAGTTGCCCTCGACGGCGGGTTGAGAGGCGAAGGCGCTTATAACGGCAATGTCTTCTTCACCGAATACCTTAACCACCGCCCCGGTTGCGGGATTTAGGGCGTAGATAAAGCCATCAAGGCAGCCGGCGTAAAGTGTACCGTTAACAATGACCGGCTGTGTCCAGAACCAATTGTTCGCTTCATAGGTCCACTTAAGCGTGCCGGCCTCGGCATTGAGGGCATAGAGCTTCTTATCAAAGGAGCCGACGTAAACAATGCCGTTTGCCACCAGCGGCTCGGCGATTATCGAGCCCTCGATGGCGTATTTCCATTTCAGCGTAAGGTCGCCGGCGTTAAGGGCGTAGATGTTTTTATCGAAGGAACCTATATAGACAACGCCGTCGGCAACGGTTGGTGTCCCCCAGATTTTATCCTCGGTCTGGTAGGAACTTAACAGCTCGCCGGTAATGGCGTTAAGGCAATAGACAAAGCCATCGGAGCAGCCGACGTAAAGTTTATTGTCATCATAAAACATTCCGCCAACAAATGGTGAGAGATAGGTATCGCGCGGGAACACCCAGCGCTGTGCCAGGTTAATGGTGTTATAGGCATATATCTTGCCGTTGTAGCCGGCAACAAAAATTTGTTCGTCGGTGACTACCGGAGTGCCGTAAATGGGCACGCGGCTTGTATCGCCGCCACAGCTCAACATTGAAGAACAGCCGAATATGCCGCCGGACGATTGTACCTTAAGATACTCGGCCCACTGTCGGCTTTCATCCACCAGATTAATGGCGGCCAGGCGCCCTTCCATTGAGCCGACGTAAAGAACGTCGTTTTGCACCGCGCCGCCGGACCAGCCGATGGCGGATAAACCGCTGACGCAGCCGAAGCCGAACACCGCTATTATTATTAGGGCGGTAGCCACCAGCGATATTAAACCGATTCTTTTTAGATTTTTAAGTTTCACTATTTTCTCCACCGATGATTAGTTTACCTTTTTTCTGGCACCGGGTCATAGCCGCCGGGATTTAGGGGGTGGCAGCGCGCGATGCGCCGGATGCCCATACCTATTCCTTTTATTATTCCGAACCGCTCTATCGCCTCGACGGTATATTGCGAGCAGGTCGGTGTGAAGCGGCAGGAAGGAGGCATGACCTGCGAATATGTCCGCTGATATATTTTAATTAGCCCTAAGGCGATTGCCTTCATTTTCTCCCGTTATTAATCCGGCTTTTAACAATAACCTTTTGACCGATTTTTCTAAACCCTGGAAATCGAGGGAGGCGGCGGGGAGGCGGGCGATAAGGACAATATCCCATCCGGTTTGCACCGGCATCTGCCTGGTGATTTCCCGCAGGCGCCGCTTGATGCGGTTTCTTACAACCGCTTTCCCCAGACGGTGGCTGATGACGAAACCGAATCTTGTGCTGCTTGAGTTATTCGCTAAAGCCTTTAGGACGATTTCTTTACCCGCCCACGACCGGCCTTCGTCATAAACCAGGTTGAACTGGTTATTGCTTTTTAAATATCTCTCTCCCCTCACACTAATCCTGTACGGTTCAGCCGGAACCGTTAAACGACGGTTAGTCTTTTGCGCCCTTTTTGCCTGCGGGCTTTAAGGACGTCCCTACCGCCGCGGGTACTCATTCTTTTCAAGAAACCGTGTTCACGCTTTCTCGGTATATTCTTTGGTTGGTATGTTCTCTTAGGCACTTTAACTCCCTATGGTAATTTAGTCAATATAATTGAAATATAAAAGCATCAGCTTTTTTAACCGCTTAACCGGTTGGCACAACTCTCTGACCGCTGGAAGTAACGAAAGGCAGCAAGGCAATGTGCCGTGCCCGCTTGATGGCAGTCGTTAAAGCGCGCTGGTGCTTGGCGCAGGTGCCGCTCTTGCGGCGGGGCGATATTTTGCCTCTATCGGTTATATAAGGCCGTAATTTGGCCGGTTCTTTATAATCAATGTAATCAATTTTATCGCGGCAGAACAAGCACACCTTGCGCTTGGGCACATACTTGCCGCGTGATGGCCTGTGAGGTCTGGTTGATTCTCTTGCTTGCGTCATTCTTTCCTCTATCTATATATTAACTTAATATTTATTGCTTTAACTAAAACGGCAGATCTTCCGGCTCCATTTCCGCTGTGGAGGGGTCATCCGTCTTTTCATCAATGGCGCCGACGGCTGCTTTTCTATCCAGGAAGATTACGCGGTTGGCGACTACTTCCATCTTGGAATGGGCCTGTCCGTCCTGCCCTTCCCAATTCCTCGTATGTATCCTGCCCTCGGTGTAAACTAGTTTGCCTTTGGCCAGGAACTGGTTGCACTGTTCCGCCAGACGGTTCCAGGCTACGACATTGAACCACTCGGTTTCCTGGCGGCGTTCCCCTTCCGGGGTGGTATAGACCCAGTTAGTCGCTACCGAAAAAGACGTGACTGGTTTGCCGTTAGGCGTGAAACGCATTTCCGGTTCGTTGCCTACATTACCTATTATAATTACCTTGTTCAGACTCGGCATCGCCCTTTCACCTCTCCACAAAAACTCGAGAGCATGGCATCAATATCTAACTGCCTACTTTTATTAAAAGATGCCTTAAGACATCTTCGGTTATATGCAGGTTAGCTTCGAGTTCCTTGCACCGCGCCGGGCTTATCTTAAACTTGGTTAAAAAGTAATTGCCTTCCTGGAAATGCTTTAGTGGGTAGGCCAGTTTTTTCTTTCCCCACTTATCCACCCCGTCAACAATGCCTTCTCTGTTGGTGATAAACTGGTTGACGTTGTTGACGCTGGTTTCTAAAGCTTCATCCGTCATCTCTGGATTCAGGATATAAACCAGTTCATATTCTTGAGATTTACTATCTACTATTGCTTGTTCTGTCTTTTTCTTAGCCACGTCCGCCATTCCTTAGCAAATTTTATGTTATTATACCATATACTATAAAACTAGACAACAATTTTATATTCGTTTCCATGACCGAGGCTGGAAACATGTCTCATGCATGTCTTTATATATATTGTAGATAGAAGAAACTCCTTGACAGCTATAAACCCGCTTTGCTAGACTCATAAGACATGGCCCCGTGGTGTAGCGGTCTAACATGCCACCCTGTCACGGTGGAGATCGGGGGTTCAAATCCCCCCGGGGTCGCCAAAATTCACCTCTAATTTAACATTTTCTTAATAATATTCAGCTTCGTTTTTTTCACTATTTGCGAATTTTTTCATCATTCCATTTATTTCCCCAAAAAAGTGCCTATTTTTACAGTTGACAAATGTCTAAATATGATTTATAGTATTTGAAAATCAGAATTTCCTATAGAAAACAATACGCGCCAGAAGATGGGTTTCTGTGCGTGTTGATATAGACGAATTGATCTAACCCGAATACACAAATGCAGGGGAGGTCGAGAATAGTCGAGAATAGGCATACAATAACCATTTATCAAAAATTTTAAGAGGAGGAAAGAATGAAGAAATGGTTCCTAGTTCCATTGTTTGTGCTTCTGGCTACCGTCATAATTTTCACGGGCTGCCAACAGGAAGCTCAAACGGTTACCCAGACTCAGACACAGACACAGACACAAACCCAGACAGAAACAACAATTCCTGAACCTTGGGGCACCTTGACCGACGTTGCTGCAACATTCGGTTATGATAACTTTGATCCCAATCTAGTCAGCAGTTGGTCGGGTTTAATGTTCCAGAACCTAATGCGCACTACAGCGGCAGGAGATTTTGAAGGCGACGTTCTCCAAAGTTGGGATCTTAGCGCCGACGGTTTGACCTGGACGTTCCACCTAATTCCAAACAACTTCTTCACCAATGGTGACCCAGTCGATGCCGCAGCTGTTAAATACTCCATCGAGCGTTTCGCTGATTCTGCAAGAAGCGCCTGGTCGCCTTACCTTCGCGAAGACTACAATCGTGTTGCCGTTAACGTAGTTGACTCTCTTACCGTTGAATACGTTACCGCACACGCCGAACCCACGCTGGTAGCCTCTTTCTCGGCTACAGCAATCGTGAACAAAGCCGATATTGACAGAGTTGGCGAAGAAGCCTACTTTGCCAATCCGTCCGGTTCCGGCCCATGGAAATTAGTCGGCTATTCCACCGGTATCAGCGTCAAATTCGAAGCTAATACCGCTTATTGCCGAGCTAATGAAGTTCCTCACTTCCAGTTCTACCAGCAGTACTTGGTTCCTGAACTTGCTACCCGTATCAGCATGTTCAAGACCGGTCAGTGCGATATCCTCGGCCTTGATGACTATGCCCGTATGAAAGCGTTACAGGACGAAGGATATCCCGTTGAACAGTACGGCATCAACGGCACCGACAGCTTCGCTTTCCAGAAATCCTGGATGGAAGAAGCCGGCCCGGTACACGATATCAATATCCGCAAAGCAATGTCCTATTCCCTTAACCGCCAGGAAATCTGCGACACCTGGTATTCTGGTTACGCCATTCCGGGCGGCCAGTTCTTCTTCCCTCATGGCGTTTTCGGCTGGACTGATGAAATCGTAGCTGATGCCTACGACCCGGCATTAGCTGAACAGCTGATCGCTGAAGCTGGTTATCCTGATGCTTTTGCCAACCCGATAATCACTGTTTACTGTCAGGCTTCTGATCAGGACAGAATCTTATACTACATGTCCTACTGGCAGGCTGTCGGTCTCCAGGTTGAACTGAAGGTTATGGAAACGGCTACTTACTGGAGTTACCTTGGGTTTGGCCCGCCTCCTGAGGACAACATTGGCTGGATATGGTTCTGGAAATCCTGGTCCTACGCTTGCTCGGCCTACCACTGCGCTAACATGTATACTACCAATGGCGTTCATAAAGTCACCAACGATGAAACCGCCAATGCACTGTATGCCGCAGTGACCACTCAGCTAACTTACGAGGCAGCCCGCGAGAAGATGGCAGAATTCCAGGTATACGTTAAAGGCCTGTACACCAACATCGGCGTTGTCGAGTATCAAAATTACTTCCTCTATAACCCGGCGACGGTCGGTGGCTTTGATGGCAGACACACTGGCTATGCTGAAACAATCCAGGGTGCCACTCACGCCTAATAAGTTAAATCAATAAGGATTTCGGGGCGGGACCAAAAATCCCGCCCCGAAAGTTTCTAAGTTTTAGCGTTTTGATTTATAGATAGTGATGGTCTGCGACCCAAAAACGGATAAGTTTTATAACCAGAAATAGAGTTGAAAAAGTCGGCTTGTGTTTTATTAAAGTGGTATGGTAGAATAATGTGATTTTAATGTCTCTCACTTAAGCTGGAGTAATAAAAACGGCCCGGTATTCCAAATTATATGAGATCCATTAAGAACTCAAATCGTAAAGGAAATATATAATGGCACGTTTTATAGTCATCAGACTTTTGCAGTGTGTCGTCGCATTCTTCGGAATTCTACTCATTACATTTTTCTTGTTACGGGCATCTGGAGACCCTTCTACGCTTCTTGCGTCTCCCAATTTTTCACTCGAGCAGGTTCAAGCTCTCAAAGCAGAACTGGGGTTAGATAAATCCTGGGGCGAACAACTTGGTATTTACTTAAATAGCATCGTGCATGGTGACTTTGGCGAATCGTTACTTAAGAAAAAAGCTGTCGGCATTATGATAGGTGATGCATTGCCGAACACACTTAAGCTAATGGTACCGTCTTTTGTTCTGGCGATGATATTATCGTTTATATTGGGCGTATTGGCGGCTACCTACCGCGATTCATGGTGGGATAACTTAGTTAAGTTCATCGCTGTATTGGGCCAGGCTTTGCCTGGCTTCTGGGTGGCTATTATGGCCGTATTGATATTCTCGGTAAAGCTTGAATGGCTGCCGGTTGCCGGTATGGATACACCAGCTCATTATATTTTGCCAATGGGTACTTTAGTGTTCTTTACCTTACCCGGCATGATGCGTCTGGTTCGTTCTACAATGTTAGATGTGCTTGATAGCGAGTACATCAAGATGGCACGCATCAAGGGTCTGCCGGAAAGAACAGTTATCTGGAAACACGCTTTAAGAAACGCCTTGATATCACCATTAACCATTATTGGTATGTTACTGCCTGGTACAGTCCTGGGCGCGGTTATTACCGAGCAGATTTTTAACTGGCCCGGCATGGGTAGATTGCTGGTTGAAGCAACGTTCGCCCGCGACTTCCCGGTGGTACAAGCGGTTACTATTATCACAGCAATACTCGTTCTTGGTATTAACCTGCTGGTTGATATTTCATATGCATGGGTTGATCCGCAAATCAGGTACCAAAGGACTTAACGGATGCTAAATACAATAACAACGACTGCAAAAACAAAAAAGAAGAAGCAATATCGAGGTATTTCGCGGGCGACGCGTGTTATGCGCAATCTCGCTCTGTGGATTCCGACTGTTGTCATGGCCTTCATGATTGTCCTGGCCATATTTTCTCCCTGGATTGCACCACACGACCCCACAGTAGGTAAAATTACAGACAGGTATCTGCCTCCCGCTTTCATGGAGGGTGGAAAAACCGATTATCTGCTGGGCACGGACCAGCTGGGACGCGATATTTTAAGCCGTCTTATCTACGGCGCTAGAATATCTCTTAGTGTCTCTTTGTTGGCTATCGCAATTACTGCCAGCATCGGCACCGTATTAGGTATTATTGCCGGTTACGGCGGCGGACGCACTGACGCTATAGTGATGAGAGTCGTGGACGTGGCGTTATCGTTCCCAGGCTTGCTGCTGGCTATGTTGTTAGCCGTAGCCATCGGGCCAGGTTTCTGGACGGTGGTGTTCGCCTTGTCACTGCTCGGTTGGGCAGGATACGCCCGTATGATTCGCGGCGAGGCGATGCGATTGTCCCAATCGGACTTTGTGGCGCAAGCGCGCGTCAATGGCGCGTCCGGCTGGCGCATTATGACCAGGCACATCTTCCCGAATATTATTAACTCACTTATCGTTCTTATGACGCTGCAGGTTGGTATGATGATTCTGGCGGAAGCCGCTTTAAGCTACCTGGGCATCGGCATTTCAGTACCGACGCCTTCCTGGGGCTCGATGGTATCTGACGGCCGTGCCAATCTTGATAATGCATGGTGGATATCCGCGTTCCCCGGCGCAGCCATCGGCCTTGTAGTGTTATCCGGCAACTTCCTTGGCGACTGGATTCGCGATAAACTTGACCCGAGGTTAAGACAATTATGAGCAATATTGTATTACAAGTTGAAGACCTACACACCTCATTCTTTACCCGTGCCGGTGAAGTTAAAGCCGTTGACGGCGTTAGCTTCTACGTAAGAGAAGGCGAAACCTTTGGGATTGTGGGAGAATCCGGCTGCGGCAAGTCCGTAACTGGCCTGTCTATTTTGCGTCTTTTACCAGAACCCGCCGGACAGGTAGTTGGTGGTAAAATCATCATGGAGGGCAAGAGCCTCCTTGAGCTTAACCCCAAGCAAATGAGAGCCTACCGGGGCAAGATGATATCTATGATTTTACAGGACCCGATGTCATCACTGAATCCCGTTTATACCATCGGCGACCAGATTGGTGAATCGGTACGTTTGCACCAGGACCTCCCCGAGAATATGGTGGAAGCCGAAGTGATCGACGCTTTAAGGCTGTTAAGAATTCCCTCACCAGAAATGCGTGCCAGGGAATATCCTTTCCAGCTTAGCGGCGGCATGAGGCAAAGAGCGGTAGGCGCTATTGCCATGTCCTGCCGGCCCCGTCTGCTGATTGCCGATGAGCCTACGACCGCCCTGGATGCTACGATTCAAGCCCAGTATATCGCTCTGTTTGAAGACATCCAGGAAAAAACCAACGTTGCTATTATTTTCATTACGCATGACTTCGGCGTCGTCGCCAGGATATGCGATAGAGTTGGCGTAATGTACGCCGGGAAAATTGTTGAAACTGCTTCAACGCGAGATATCTTTAAAAACCCCAAGCATCCTTACACTAAAGCGTTGATTCAATCCGTGCCTCAATTAGATAAAAAAGATGAGCGGTTATTCTCCATTGAAGGCCAGCCGCCGTCACTGTTACGCTTACCTAAAGGCTGCCGTTTCTATCCCCGCTGCACTGTTTCCATGGATATCTGCAAGGAACAGGAACCGCCTGAGGTAAAGATTGGCGAAAATCGCTCCGTATCCTGTTGGAGGGTGAAATAACTCATGGCAAAGGTGATACTTGAAGCTCGAGACGTCGTAAAACACTATCCCGTTACAAAGGGTTTATTACAACGCACCGTCGGCTGGGTTAGAGCAGTTGATGGAGTTTCATTCAGCGTTGAGCAAGGAAAAACATTGAGTATTGTTGGTGAATCGGGTGCGGGTAAAACCACCGTTGCCCGGCAGATATTACTGCTGGAAAAACTGACCTCCGGTTCAATCCTCTTTGAAGGCACCGACCTCTATAAAATGTCGCCTGCACAGGTTAAAGACGATTATCGGCCCAAGGTGCACTATGTGCAGCAGAATCCCTGGAGTTCCATGAACCCCAGGATGCGCATTAGAGACGTCGTTGGCGAGCCCATATTCGTTAACACCAAACAAACGAAAAAAACAGTTTACACAGAAGTAGGTAAATTGCTTGATCAGGTCGGCATCGACACCGATGGCATGACCCGTTATCCGCACGAGTTCAGCGGCGGCCAGCGGCAGCGTATCGCTGTGGCACGCGCGTTAGCCTTAAACCCCACCTTGTTAATCCTCGATGAACCGGTTTCTGCTCTCGACGTATCCATCCGTGCCCAGATAATGAACCTGTTCAAAGACTTACAAAGCAAGTTCGACCTTAGCTATATCGTTATCGCTCATAACCTGGCTACAGTACGTTACATGAGCCATAGCGTGGCGATTATGTACCTGGGACAGCTGGTGGAATACGGCGATTCCGAAGCATTGTTCGAGCGGCCACTCCACCCCTATACCCGGGCTCTGATTTCCGCTTCACAGTTGACGCTGCCTGAAGACTCCGAAGGTAAAGCACAGCAGATTATTCTGACCGGTGAAATGCCTTCGCCGTTGAATCCCCCGTCGGGCTGCCGCTTCCATACCCGCTGCACCGAAGCCAGCGACAAGTGCTCCAAGGATGTACCGGAGATGCGCAAGGTCGGTAAGCAGATGGTGAAGTGCCACCACTACGACTAAAAGGGTAAAGCGGCAATAAACGGAAATTCCCTCTTGAGAATAGCGCTGGACTATTTGTCTCTATAATTTGATGGTGCGTCCGCACCGCGTACAATAAATGCTGTCTTCTGTGTAACCCGGCGGCACCTTCCACTTGGCGCCGCAAGGACAGTCCACAATTCGGTACTTATCCATTTTCAGCATCATGTCAGAGACTTCACGGCTGCGCGCCGCCTTTTCTGATAGCGCCATTTCACCCGGCGCCGAAGGCGATGCCTGCCTCATACCTACAGCCCCTACAGCGCCCATCGCGGCTTTAGAGAGTACGCCGCCTCTGCCATGCACCTGACTGTAAGCACTATTATAATCAGTAAATGAGACGCCGCCGGCCATAGCGCGCAGGATTTTTATCCTCTCGGAAATGGGAGGATGGGTACTGGTAAGGTCGGAAAGCTTCCTGCCCTCTTTATTCAGCGGGTTGGCTATATACATAGGCGCGGTAGCCTGATTGGCTTTTTTCAACTGGTGTGTTGAAGCCCCTATTTTCTCCAGAGCCGATGCCAACCCTTCCGGGTAGCGCGTATAAAGCGCCGATGAAGCATCGGCAAGATATTCACGCTTGCGTGATATTGCATAGTAGATGAACTGTGCCATAATGGGCGCCAGAATCATCAAAACGAGTCCTACGATAAGTATGATAACTTGAGCGCCGCCACCACCGCCGCTGCTCGATGAAGACCGCCTATTACCACCCGCTATGCCGCCGAATATCAGGACTCTGGAAGCATACCAGGCAAGAATCACGATGGTGCCGAGCATAACACTGGTAATAGCCATTAGTAGGACATCGCGGTTCTTGATGTGCGATATCTCGTGACCGATGACGCCTTGCAGCTCATCACGGTTAAGCTTTTGCAGCAGGCCGGTGGTAATGGCTACCGAGGCTTTAGTGGGGTCACGCCCGGTGGCAAAGGCATTAAGGGCGGGGTCGTCAATGACATAGACGTTCGGCATTTTCTCCAGCCCGGACGCGATTTTCATTTCCTCGACGACGTTATAAAGCCGCGGCGCGTCACTTGGCCCGACTTTCCTCGCCCCTGCCATGCCCAGCAGAATACTATCGCCCTGAAAGTATGCAACCAGGCTCATGATAGCCCAGATGACTAGGGCGATGATTAGCCCGCCGATGGCACTCTCAAAGAATATTAAGCCGATAAAATAGCCCACAGCCAGAAGTATGGCGGCAATTAGACCCAGCAGTATTACCGACCTAACCTGATTAGACCGTATTTGTTCCCACATAACTCAATCTTTTTTCTAGCTGAAACTGACCTTAGGGGCCTGTCTCTCGGCTTCTACGGTAACTTCAAAGAACTCGCCGAGTTTAAAGTTGAACATACCGGCGATGACGTTGGAAGGGAACATCTGTATCTTGTTATTCAAATTTAATACAGAGTCATTATAAAATTGCCGTGAGAAGCTGATTTTGTTTTCCGTCGAGGTCAGTTCTTCCTGTAAAGCGAGGAAGTTCTGGTTGGCTTTTAGTTCGGGATAGGCTTCGGCTACAGCCAGCAGCCGACCCAGCGCCATGCCCAATTCGCCTTCCAGTTTGCCCCTCTCCCCTGCGCCGGCAGAACTAGCCTGCTGTGCCATATTACGAGCTTTGGTTACGTTCTCGAAAACTTCACGTTCGTGTTTGGCGTACCCTTTGACTGTTTCCACTAAATTAGGAATCAGGTCGTAACGCCGTTTTAACTGAACGTCTATCTGCGCCCAGGCGTTTTTAACGATGTTGCGTAAACCAATTAATCCGTTGTATGCACCGATAATCCAGAGGACAAGAATCGCCGCGACTGCAATAATAATCCAAATCCACCAGGCCATTTGTTGTCTCCTTTCACTATTTCTACGAATAACGTTTTACTATCTAAAATTCGTTACAAATCATTTTTTATTTTTTAACAGGTCTCCAATGAAGTTCTGTACACTCTTTGAAGCATCCCCGCCCGAGGATTTTCCGGCTAACGATTCCACCAGACCCTGGACCTCGCCGCTGTCAAACCAGATGCCGTCGCCAACGGAGCAAATATCCACCAAGATTTTATTATCTTCATCAATATGACTCTTTTTCATTTTGCGGCGGCAGATGGGGCACTTGTGCTTTTTCTCGGATGTTTTGACTTCCGGGTTGTTGATAATACCTTCAAGATAGGTCCGATAATCACCCAGATTTGCCGATTCCAGCAGCAATTCGAGTTCTCCTGAATCGAACCAGATGCCCTGGCAGTTTGGGCAAATATCAAGTTCGATATTCTTGTACTCAACAATTAGTGCGTCTGTGCGGCATACAGGGCAAATCATCAACGTTCTCTCTAACCTAAATTATACGTGTTCTATATACAGGTTACAATACTGCAAATGGATATTGCTGCTATTATATTAGCTCTCAAACTAACCGTCAATTGATTTAGTTTTTTCAGGCCAGGCTATTTTTGTATAATCAATACTACGCTGTTATAATATGACACTAAAGAGTCGGGAAAAATGTAATGAAAGGCTTAACATGGAGAACTACACCACAGCAAAAACCATGATCGAAGTGATGAACCGCCATGATGTGGAATTCGTGTTTTTTAACCCCGGCATTGATAATGTGCCGGTACTGGAAACGATCGCGGCTTACCAGGCACAGGGCCAAAAAGCACCCAGGGGCATCCTTTGTCTTGATGAATTTGTGGCGATGACTGCCGCTCACGGCAGCTGGATGGCTTCCGGTAAACCGCAGGTGGTATCGGTTCACTCCGAGCTGGGCGTTCTCCAGGTCGGAGGCGCTTTACACAACGCCCAGTGGGGCAAAGTCCCCATAGTATTCTTTACAGAGGTGCAGGAACCGCTTGAACGCACCAATTGGCAGGGTGAGTCTTTCGACCAGGGGGCGATGGTAAGGAGCTTTGTGAAATGGGATCATCAGGTGAAAATGGGCGAGGATGCCGGCGAAGCCTTAAACCAGGCTTTGAGCATAGCTCTGACTGAACCGTGCGGGCCTGTCTATCTATCCTTGCCGCGGCAGATGTTCTGGAGCAAAGACAAAATCAAAGCCAAATTATCTTATAACCCGGCAATTGGGGCGCCACCCAAAACCGACCTCGCATTGCTTGAAAAAGCCGCTGACATATTGCTGCAGGCCGAAAATCCCCTGATAATTACCGGCTACGCCGGCCGGCACGCCACCACTGTAATGGCTTTGATTGAACTAGCAGAAACACTGGCCACCAGAGTGTTGAGTACCGATACATGGGTGAACTTCCCCAATACTCATCCGATGGCAGCTTATCTTTCATCAACGGTGGGCTTCAGCAATCCTCTATTAACAGAAGCCGACGTGATATTTACCATTGATTACGATATGCATTATGCGGCGCCACGGGTCACGCCCAATTCAAAGGCAAAGATTATCCACCTGGATATTGACGTCAAGAAAAAAGGCGTGCCGCTCTGGGGCATACCACCGGACATACAGATAAACGCCGATTCCGGCCAGGCAATACCTGCTTTAATCACTTTAATCAAGCAAAAACTTACCAAGGAACGGCGCGAGGAGTTGCAAAAACGCTTTAAAACCTTGTCCGCCGAGCATGATAAACTCGACGGGGAATGGCAATCAATCGCCCAGAGTCATGCTAAAAATAAACCCATTACTTCCCATTGGCTGACCCGCTGTATTGATGAAATCAAAGACGACAATACGATAATCGTCAATCAGACTATTTCCCCCGCTACCATTGTTTTCCACGAATTGCATCTAGATAAACCCGGTAAACTTTTTTCCTGCGGCGGCGGGTGCATCGGTTGGGCGCCTGGGGCGGCTTTAGGTGTCAAGTTGGCGTCACCGGATAAAACCGTTATCAGTCTTATGGGCGACGGCGCGTTTATTTACGGCTGTCCGGAAGCATCGTTGTGGTCGGCAGATTTTTATAAGGCTCCGTTCCTGGCCGTTATTTATGATAATCAGGGTTACGGCGCCATCAAAGGGCTCTTCCATGAAAAATATAATGTGATTAATATGGGCGCGGATATTCCTGCGCCGCCGGACTACGACCTGATTGCCCGCGCCAATAAAGCCTACGGATTGACGGTGGATAATCCTGCCGACGTGCCACAGGCGCTTAAAGACTGCCTGGCGGCGGTACGTAACGGCCAGGCTGCCGTGCTGGATGTAAAACTAGCACCGGTCTAAACGGCTATTTACAGCGGCTGGGTATGTTTGTATTCATAAGCATCCCAGACTTTACGCTCCGGTTCATAGGGCGCTGTTTCTACGCGAGGGTTGATATCCCAAATCATCGCTTGGCGATTCTTGCCGTAAACGGGCCACTCCCCGGCTGTTTTACAGGACGGGTCGCCGGTATGGACGAAAGCGATACATGAGTCCTGCATCTTAAGCGCCAGATCCCGCTGCCCCTCGCCGTCTCCCGTAAAGTCCGTGTCCAGAGCGCCAAATAGGAATGGGTTATCCAGCCCATGCATCGCACCCAATATGCCGCCCATAGCTGGTGATTTGTAGGTGAAATAATAGTTGTATGACGGCATGCCGATATCGCGCTGGGCTTCCACCAGCCGGATGGTCGGTATCCGGAACATAAGGTCGGTGCTTACCGTGCCCAAAATATCCAACGGGGAAGAGTTGCCGCCGCGCTTTTTTAACGCTTCACGGTACACCTCAATGACTTTGGGAACCATATCACCCGGTATATGAAGATTCAGTCTATTCACCAGACCGGCTTCGTCCAAATTGCGGACTGCAGGATCCATAGCCGTACTCATTTTAAGTTCGTCAAGGCTGTTCCCCGCCATGACAATGACGTTTTTCGCCGAGCCTTTTTTAATCAGCTCAATCGGGAAGTCCGGCATCACGCCACCGTCAACAACGGGCATAAAGGGCGTTAAAGCGCCTTTGGCTTCGCGCATTACCACGCCGAGTTTCTCCTGTGCTTCCAGCAGCTGCTTAGTTGAGAGTCCGCGTAAAGCATCGGAACCTTTAGAGTTTATGTTAAGTATTTTTAAGAACTGCCCAGCTTTGGCGACGGCATCTTGAAGCGGACTGACGGTATTGGTCGAACCGCTACGATTGATAGCCTTGCAGAACTTGCCGCGTGCTTTAGGCATACCCAGCAGGTCGCCGATGCTCATACCGCCGGCGGAAAAACCGGCCACGGTAACATTATCCGGGTCGCCGCCGAAAGCTTTAATATTTTCCTGTACCCAATCCAGAGCGGCTATCTGGTCGAGCAAACCTTCATTGCCGGTGGCGGGTATTTTGCCCCCGGTAATTTCCTTAAGGTTCATAAACCCAAAAGCGCCCATGCGGTAGTTGATGCTGACAAGGACGATGTCGCCGCGCTTTACCAGAGTACCGGCCTCCAGGAATGGCTCATTCCCCGCCCCAATGATAAACGCTCCGCCGTGTATCCAAAAAATTACCGGGCGTTTGGCGTCGTCCAGTCCCGGCGTCCAAATATTTATGTAAAGGCAACCTTCATCCTGCGTGTCTTGGGAAAAGTCCGGCGTACCGGGCAATTTAGCCGCCATCAGCATCATGTTCTGGGGGCAGATTGCGCCGTACTTTTGCGCCGGTTTAACGCCTTCCCATTTTGCCGGAGGCTGGGGCGGCATCCACCTTAAATCCCCTACCGGCTGGGCGGCGTAAGGAATCCCTTTAAAAACATACATCCCGTTTTCAAACGAGCCCTCCAGCCTGCCGTATTTAGTGGTAGCGATTGCCCTGTTGTCGGTCATCAAATCCTCCTGAATGATAGTTTCCCTTTGATATTGTTGCCCTATTATACCATCATCGAAACTTTTACAAAAATTAAGAGGGCGGCTATAAGAGCCGCCCTCACATATTTTCATATAAGATACCTTTTTTTACTTGAAAACGATGATATTCCGCAACGCTTTGCCCTGCACGACTTCGTCTATAGCTTCGTTGATTTTCTCCAGCGGGAAGCGGTGAGTAATCAGCTCGTCGAGCTTAAGAATGCCAGCTTGATAAAGCTTAACCAGCTTGGGGATTTCTGTTTGGAGCTGGGTGGTACCCATAAAGCTGCCGGTGACCGTCCTCTCAAAACGGGTAATCAGGAATGGTGAAAATTCCGCCATGGCGTCGAATTTAGCGAGGCCAACCAGCACCGTTGTGCCGCAGGGGCTGGACATATTAAAGCCCTGTGTAAAGGCTTTAGTGTTGCCCACGGTAACGAAAACGTAATCCGCCCCCTCGCCGGTGATTTTCTGAACGGCTTCAACAGGGTCAACCTTGGAGGAGTTGACGGTATGCGTGGCGCCGAATTTCTTGGCTGTCTCCAGCTTGGAATCGGAAATGTCCACGGCGATAACAGGATACGCGCCGGAAATTGCCGCGCCCTGAATCGCGTTAATCCCTACGCCGCCAACGCCTACGATGGCACAGCTGTCGTTTGGCCCCACTTTAGCTTTATTGACCACCGCCCCAAAGCCCGTGATAACGCCGCAAGCGAGCATACAGGCGCTGTCCATCGGTATATCAGCGGGGAGTTTAACCAGCTGTGACTGGTCGATGATGGTGTAATCAGCAAAGCTGCTGATTTTCAGGTTTTGCGTCAGCGGTTCGCCCTTCATGTTATGCATCCGCGTCTCGGTGTCCAGCGGAAACACGCCGGTGCAGAGGTGGCTGCGCCCCGTCCGGCAGTAAAGGCACTTGCCGCAGGAATACAAAAGCGACACCAGCACCGGGTCACCCTTCTTAAAATCGGTAACGCCGGGGCCTACTTCATCAACATACCCGGCCGACTCATGCCCGCCCACAAAGGGTGTTTGGCCGGGGAGTTCCCCCATAAAGAAATGAATATCGCTGTGGCAGACGGCGGTTGCCGCCATCTTGATTTTTACCTCGCCCTGCTTGGGCTGATCCAGTTTTATTTCCTCAACGACGAGGGGTTTACCTGCCTCATAACAAACTGCTGCTTTCAAGCTATCCTCCTTACTAACCGTTGTTTTTGTATCCACAGTCTAATTATTCGTGAGGATATTGTCAAATCTGTTTTATATTTGACAAAGCGAGTTTTTAAAAATTATGATTAGTTATAATTTACGCCGCTTAATGAAAGGGGAATAAAATGTCCAAAACCAGAGTTATCAACATCGTCTGCACAGAATGCAAGCCGGAGGATGCCGAACAATTCAACAAATGGTACAACGAAGTGCATATACCTATGCTGATGAAATATAAGGGAATTAAAAAGGTGACGCGCTATACCTCTATTCAGAACGAAGGCAAACCGAGGTATTTAGCGATATACGAATTCGATAAGAAAGAAGACATGGACAACATGCAGTCAACACAGGCGTTCAAGGACGCCATCGAAGAGATGAACGAGACATGGAAAGGTAATATGCCGGATATCAAGTGGGTCGTTGCCGGCGAGCCCATTAAAGTCTTCGAGTAAATCTTTTATCAGCGTTTATCTTACGCCGGCAAGAACTTTTGTTTCTTCTTTTTGATAAATCGTGCCCATTTTTTCCAGGTAAAGCCTGGCGGCACTGACTCTTAAGTGTTTTGTATTATAGCCGGGATCGGCCTTGAGTTTGCTGTACATGCTGTTCAGGTGATGCTCCACCGTTTTAATATCGATGTATAGGGTCTCGGCGATTGCCTGATTGGTGTAGCCCTGCGAGAGCAGGCTTAAAATTTCCAGTTCGCGGGCGGTGAGTTGCTTTAAGAAAGGGCAATCCGGCTGACCGGCGAACATGTAGTTGGCCAGCGGGGGGTCGAGGATAACCTGCCCCTGTTTGACGGCTGTAATCATGCGGGAAAGCTGCTGAACTTTATCCAGCGACTGTTTCAAGAAAAGCGCCATACCGGAGCCGCCGCACAGAGCGAGCTTGCGTAATAGTTCAATGTCCTGCGGATTGTAGTTTACAATTAATATAATGATGCCCATCTTGGGCGCGGTTTCTTTGATTCTTCCAAGCTCTTCGATAATTTCCTCATCGAGCTTTTTAATGCTTAACAGTAAAACGTCGGGATTTAGGCTGCCGACGGCGCGGTTAATTGAACCGCTTTCGCCAACATCAGAAATACGCAAGATGTTGACGTCTCCATTTTTTGACAGCGTACTGGCGAAAATTTCGCGGTAAATTTCCTGTTCTTCTACCACTAAAAGGTTTACTGTTTCCGTCTTCGTTTCTATCATGATTCTTACCTTCCGGGGGCTTATCTAATATTAGTTCTTTGCTTCAGCCCCATCGCACTCAACTGTAACAATTGTAGTATTCATATATAAAGATATGAATAAATAATCATAAACAAAGCGTAAAGAGACTGTATATTTTTCGTGTTTTTTACGCCTAATCGACTATTTTCGCATATAAAAAATACTTTCCTCGTTTGATTGTGTCATCTGCCGTACGTACAAACAATACATGTTAACCCCCAATTTATACTTGAATTGACCCTACTTTAGTCCTGATTGCTGCCCCCAACCCTACATTGGTGCAAAGCTTGTCCAAGATTGGGGCTAGTCTCGTGTTCGCCGCCAAGGTATGGCGATAAAGTAAAAGTGTTAATCCCGCGAGGAGCAAATTCACGTGGGACGGACAGAAAAATGAACACGAAAAACGACAAATCAGTAGAAAACGTCCTGCAGCAAAACAAGGCTGAACTGGAAGCGATGCAGGAAAAACTCATCCGGGCTGAACGTCTGGCAGCCATCGGCGAGCTGGCTTCCGGCGTTGGCCACGAGCTGCGCAATCCCCTTAACGTTATCCGCAACTGCGCTTACCTATTAAAGATAGCCATTGATGAAAAGGATGAAGCCGGCACTGCCGAAGCGCTTAAGGTACTGGATAAACAGATTGACGTCGCCAACAAAATTGTTACCGACCTGCTGGACTTCACCCGCATTAAGCCCCCGGCGCAGACCAGGGTGGATTTGCAGAAACTGATAGACGAGAGCCTGACCTGGGTCGCCATCCCGGAGCAGGTCAAGTTATCTATAGATTTGAAGGGCATTACCCAGCCGTTAAGGACCGACCCTGAACAGATGACCCGGGTGTTTACCAATCTTATCTCTAACGCCATCCAGGCTATGAACGGCAAGGGCGGCGACCTGACCATCACCACCGCCACCGGCGGCGGCTACGCCTCGATAGTCTTTAGCGACACCGGCTGCGGCATCACCGATGATACTCTTAAAAAGATTTTCGAGCCTCTCTTCACCACCAAGCCCAAGGGCATCGGGCTGGGGCTAGCTATAGCCAAAAGACTGGTGGAAGAAAACGGCGGGCAAATAGAGGTAGCAAGTGAGGCCGACAAGGGCGCTACCTTCACCGTGAAACTGCCGCTGGAGCAAAGGAGTTAACCGCGATGAACGACAAGACGACGATTTTAGTAGTTGATGATAACGAAGACCTGCTGGAAACCTTCGCTATGATTTTAAAGCGGCGCGGTTATGACGTCCAGACGGCCTGCGACGGCGTAGGCGCGGTGGACAAGTTTAAAGAGCACAACTTTGACGTAACCTTAATGGACGTTGTTATGCCGGAAATGAACGGCGTGGACGCTTTTAAGAAAATTAAGGAAATCCAGCCGGACGCTTCCATTATATTAATGACCGCCTACTCCGATGAAGAACTGGTCAAGTCCGCGGTGGATGAAGGCGTCACTACGATTATCCAGAAACCCATCCGTATTGATTCACTTATCAAGTTGATTAACGATACCGCCGGCAACGAACCAATTCTAATGGTGGACGACGACACTATTTACCAGACCCTGCGTCAAACCAGTCTGGTGAGGAAATAAGGAAAGCGATGAAAATCAAGGACAGCATTTTAGTAGTAGATGACGACCTGGACTTTCAGGTGATTATTCGTCAGATACTGGAAAAGAAGGGTTTTAAAGTAAACGCCGTTTCTACCGGTAAAGAAGCGATGGCTTTACTGAACGACAACTTCTATAATGTGGCTATTCTTGATATCAGCCTGCCGGATACAGAGGGCACAGAGCTGCTTTCCCAGATGGTTGAGCTGCATCCCGAAATCATCGCCATTATGCTTACCGGCCATTCTTCAGTTAAAAACGCCGTGCTATCGTTGAATAGCGGTGCATTCTCCTACCTTGAAAAACCCCTCGACCCGGATAACCTCCTTTCGATTATTCAGCGCGGTTTAGAAAAACAGCACCTTGTCTTTGAAAACCGCAAACTCATCAGCGAGTTGGAACGCCACAACCGCACCGCCACTACCCTGCTTAGCGTGGCACAGGCTGTAGCGCAGTCGCTGGATTTGCAGAAAATTATTGATTCAGCCCTGGAAAGAGTTGCCGAGTGCACCGGGCTGGAAGCGTTTTTCATTTACCTTAGAGATAGAGACAAACTAAAGTTCAGAGGCCATCACGGTTTACCCCCCAGGGCAATGGTTACCATGCCCCAGGAGTTAGCCGTCACCTCCGGCATATTCATCCATCTGCTGGAGCAGTCCGGCCCAATCATTATAAAAGACCTGGAGAAAACCGACGAGCTTGAACTGGAATTTTTAAAGAACTTCGGCTACCGCTCTTTTGCTGCCGTGCCGTTGACAATTCTGGGCGAGAACATTGGCGTGCTGGGCATTGCTACCGATTTTACCCAGAGCTTCAGCCCCAACAATCTTGAACTGCTGACCGGCATCGGGCGCGAGATTGCCATTGCCGTCAGGAATGCCCAGCTTTACGAGGACGCCTCCAGCGCCCGCGCTTTAAGGGAACTGGACACCATGCGTACCGAATTCCTAGCTAACGTTTCCCACGAGTTGCGCACCCCGCTGGCAGTGATTAAGGGCTCTGCCAACAGCCTGCTGCAGCCGGACGTTATCTTCGATGAGCAGACACGGCGCGAGTTCCTGGTATCAATTGACAGAGACGCCGATACGCTGACCCGCCTGGTAGACGACTTATTGATGGTCTCCCGACTGGATGCCAACGCACTGGAAGTTAAAAAACAAGCGCATAAAATGGGCGAGGTTATTGATTATATTAAAGACCGGCTGCATAAGCTGACTATTAAGCGTCACTTAAGCATTGATATCCCGGACGACTTGCCGCCGGTTAATATTGACGAAGTTCGTATCGGCGAAGTTTTAACCAACCTCGTAGAAAACGCCGTCAAATTCTCCGACGATGACTCACGCATCATCATTCGGGCGGCGAAGAAAAATAACGAAGTAATTATTACCGTCGCGGACGAAGGTATTGGTATCCCTGCGGAACTGCAGCAAAAAATCTTTGAGCGCTTCTTCCAGGCGGAGGGGCGCAACAAATCCGGCCGCAGGGGCACCGGCCTTGGTCTGGCGATTTGCAAGGGCATAATTCAAGCACACGAAGGCAGAATCTGGGTGGATAGCAAACCCGGACAGGGAGCAGAGTTCTCTTTCAGTCTCCCGGTGAACTAAAGGGGGTACATTATGGACAAGAAAAGCATACTCATTGTAGACGACGACCCGGCGATACTTAAACTCCTTAGCATGAACCTGAAGGCGCGCGGTTATGAAATATTCACCGCCACCAATGGCGAGGAGTCGCTGGAAGCCGTCCAGAAAGACTTCATCGACCTTATAATCCTCGACCTGATGATGCCCAAGCTGGATGGTGTGGAAGTCTGCCGGCGCATCAGGGAATGGTCGACTATCCCTATTATTATCCTTAGCGCCCGCGGCGATGAAAACGATAAGGTGAAGTGCCTGGAACTGGGCGCGGACGACTACCTGACTAAACCCTTCGGCATCGCCGAGCTGATGGCCAGGGTTAAGACTGCTTTCCGCCACCGCGGCGACCCATCGGTCACTCCGGCACTGGCTACCTTCTCTTATGAAGGGCTGGAGATTAACTTTGCCAAACGCCGCGTAACCGTTGACGGCCGCGAGGTTACTCTAACGCCCACCGAGTTCGCCCTGCTGCAGCACCTGGCGGTAAATTCGGATAAAGTGCTGACCCACAACATGCTGCTGCAAAGCGTCTGGGGCAATGAGTACTCTTCCGAGAAAGAATACCTGCGGGTCTTTGTGGGGCGTTTGCGCCGCAAGCTGGAGCCCGACGCCAAGAACCCCAAGTATATCCAGACTATCCCCGGGGTGGGTTATCAAATCTCAACCTCTTCCCCGGTGAACATCGAATAAACCAAAATTTTCACCAGTTAAAAAGGGAGCCGTAAAAAGCTCCCTTTTTTATTTGTTTATTAGCTGCATTTTAGAGTAAAATCAGGTAAACATTTCAACGATTATCGAAAGGAGCGCCTGATGGCTATAAAAGACCTGGAAGCAAGAGTCAAAGCGTTGGAAAAGAAAGTCACCCGTCTGGAGGACATCAACAAGATAACCAGGCTGCAGCGCGTTTACAGTTATTACGTAATGCATATGATGCGCGATGAGATTTACGACTGCTTTGCCGACCGCGACGATGTTAAACTCCGCTGGCTGGAAGGCACCTGGTACGGCAAGAAAGGCGTGGCGCGTTACTTTGGCGTCGGCGATAAAAAGCGCCCCGATCCCCCACCCGGCTTTATCCACCAGGTAATGCCCATAGCGGGTGTGGTGGACGTTGCCCCGGACGGCAAAACCGCCAAGGGCCGGTGGTATTCCTTTGGGGGTGTTGCCACGCCCGACCAAAAAACCGGTAAGACCAATCCGGGCATCGTCGGCGGCATTTACGAGATTGACTATATTAAAGAAAAAGGCACCTGGAAGTTCTGGAAGATAGACTGGATTATACCTCTAAGCATCAAGATTCCCTCGGAATACTGGTCGCCGGCGGAAAACCTCGGGCGTATGCTGGCAGAATTTAAAGCTTTTGAAGCGGATGAACCATTCATTCAAGGCGACCCGCGCTTTGTCTCCGGCTATATCTTCCCCTTCCATTACGACCACCCGGTCACAGGCAAGCCTACATCAGAAGGCAAAAAGAATGCCGCCCTGCTAAAGAACATTAAGGGCGCCGAGAAAGCCGTCCGGGATATGTTTGGGCTGGACGATAAAAAGACTAAAAAGACCACGAAAAAATCTGTGAAGAAATCTAAGCGTTAAGGAGTAAAAAAATGGCGACAAAAACCAAAGCCAAGAAAACCAAGTACGGCAAGTGTATTCACACTAAAGACTTAATCAGGAACATCCCCTACTACGGCGGTAAATCCTTCGTGGCGCACGACGGTGAGTTGGATGCCGACGTATCCATCGGCTATCACTGCATCGCCAAACCGATAAACTTTGACGAGCCCCATGCCCACAACTTCCCGGAGATGCTTTGCTTTATCGGGGGGAATCCTAAAGACATCACCGACTTTGATGCCCAGATTGATTTCACCATAGGCGGTGAAACACATAAGATAAGTAAAGCGGCGGTGGTATCCATCCCCAGCAATGTCGAGCACTGCCCTATCAATATTAAAACAGTGAATAAGCCGATTATCTTTTTAGAAATCTCGCTGACCCGCATCTGGAAACCGGCGGGGCGCAACAAAAAGAAGAAAGCCGACCTCATTAATAAAGTAGAGAAAAAGCCGGCAACTAAAGCCAAACCCAAGGCGAAAAAGAAGAAGTAGGAGTTTAAAATGACCGAATCAAAATACAGCAAATACATCGTTTATGAACCGCCCAAGCTGGATAAACCCTTCCCTCGACCCAAGCGACTGGTGGAGGCGCGAGAAAAGGGCAATTACTTTGACAGCACGTGGATGTTCGCTTTAGATAATAAAGTCGTTGGCGGTTCTTTTTATACCAACTGCGTCTGGCTCTGGAAAAAGCACGGCGCAGAACCTTTGGATATAGAAATAGCGCACACCCACGACTTTGATGAAACGCTGGGCTTTGTCGGCACCGTGCCCGGCGACCCGCAGGCTTTAGGCGGCGAGATGGACCTCTGGCTGGAGGACGAGAAATTCACTATCACCAAGAGCTGCCTGATTTACGTCCCCCGCGGCATGAAGCACCTCCCCCTGACTCTAAAGAGTATTGACTACCCTATCTTCTTCTGGACGGCGGGCAACGGCACCGATTATACCCGCAGCTCCGGTAATGAGGAAGTCTAAAGTAAATAAATAGTAATTCTATAACCCCCAGCAGTATGTTTTTATGTCAACTACAATGACGCCGTCTGGGGGTTAACTTTTACTTTTTTTCGTCCCGCATTCACAATATATTTATCTTATTATTAGCCTCGTTTATGCCATATTTACCCTCCGAATGTTAATCTACTAATGTAAATAGAAACAAGGCTATTTGAGGAGACTATTATGACTGTAAAAACTAAAATTTTAGCCGTCAGCGAAGACCAGGTTCTGGTGAATTTACTTCGTCATGGGTTTAACAGCGGACGTTATGAAGTCGTCTCTACCGAGGAAAGCGGCATCCAGCTTAAGAACATCATTGAGAACGAAGCCCCGGCGTTTATCGTCCTCGATATCGTCATGCCGTCGCTGGAAGGCATCCGCACCTGCCTGCAGTTAAGGCAGTGGACGCAAACGCCCATCATGATGCTTAGCGCCTGGGAAACGGACGATAACATGGTGCGCGGGCTCAACCTGGCCTGCGATACCTACCTCACCGAGCCATTTGATATGCCCGCGCTGAAAAAGCGTATCGAGGTCACACTTAACAATCCTCACCCCCACCCATTCACCGATATCCGCGTCAACGCTAATTAATCTCTAGACAATGAAGGTTTCTTAGAAAGGTTATCATGCTGATTTTGTGGTTCAGGAAAAAGAAGAATAATGGGAAGAATGCCACGGAAAATA
>JAQTMM010000009.1 GCA_028714335.1 Dehalococcoidales bacterium | reverse complement strand
CGTTTGTTGTAGAGACTTATTTGTGGTTAATCAGTGGGTTTGATTTTATACTTATCTATTGGTATCGGCTGTGTTGTAAGCTTCATCTTGCCACTATCCTGTTTGATAATTACCCACTTCAACCAGTTTTTGTCATCACGGTTGGGGAAATCTTCCCGGAAGTGGGATCCGCGGCTTTCCTCTCTCATTAAAGCTGACCTGAATGTTAATTCGGCGCATAAAACCATGCTCTTTACTTCATGGCATTTACTCAAATAATGAAAGTCTTTTGCCACTAATTCAGTAAGTTTTTCGTTGAGTTCTTTTACTCTGGCGATAGACTTATTCAAACGCTCATTACTACGCCGGAGGTTGTACTTTATTGGTGCGGTTACTTCCTGCAAAGCACTAATAGCATCACTAGGCAAAAAGGTTTTTCCGCTCCGCATCGGGGCAAGTATTTCTTCTTTGAGATTTTTGATCTCAGAAGAGTCCAAACTAATTTTAGGAACTTCTTTTGCATAGCGGGCCGCCGAAGGCCCCGCCCATCCAGCGCTGATTACTGCGTACATAATTCCCGAACCGGGTGTAATTCCGGGAGGCGAACATACCGCTCCAGCCACGGCTGAACCGGCATAACTGGTATCCCCAATAGCCCAGAGTCCTTTTAGGGAAGTTCTCATTTCATGGTCTACTTTAATGCATGAGGTTTCTCCATGTAACGGTATGGCAATCTCACGTTTAGTACCCGGAGGTAATCCGTATTTAGATTCCTTTTCAGCCATGCGTTGCGACCAGTCATTAATCTTTGGAAGACCCATCTTTGGATAGCCACCGCCTTGTGGAGGTGGTGGAACGAATGTTATCGGGCCTCTTCCTTCGGCTATTTCTGTTTCCATGCCTATAGCCAAAGGCACTGGTAAAAAAACGCCGGTAGGACCAGAGTTTGGTAAATATTTTTGGGCTAAGTTCTCACCCTTTGAATTGAAGAGAAACTGGTGACCTACCATACCTCCATCGGTATCCTGGTATACGGTGTGGCCGTAGAGGTTGCCGTATTCAGCATTACGCATTTCTGCCCCTGCCCGGTAAGCTGCAGCAATGCCATCGCCGGTACCCGCAACCCAAAACCTCCTCACTTTGTAGCCACAGCTGCCGTTAGCCAGTACGGTTGCTTTAGCTCTGAATATAGAGAATTTACCGGTAACAATATCAAAACCTGCCGCTCCAATAACCTTGTCCGCTCGTTTCAGTAAATCTACTACATGGATTTTGTTCATAAATTTAGTTCCCATTTGGCGGGCTTTAGCCCGGATAGGGAGCATCAAGTCAATATCGATAAAAGTCATAGATAATTCAGGGGCAAAGTTATTGGGGAAGGCAACGAGTTTACCATCCGGAGTTCGTGCGAGTTTAGTGCCCCATTTATCAAAATCCTCAATTGCCATGTAAGAACTGTGTATATATTTGGATAATAAGTCCTGGTCATTCAAGTAAAAACCTGAAGAACGGATCTGGAAATCAAGGAATTTATCCCCGTTATTATTTGGCCCGAGGAATGCCAGGATACCGCCGATTTTTGTCGCTTTCCCGGCCCACCCCACAGTCTGTTTTTCAACGATCAATACATCGGCCTCCGGATTTTCTTCTTTCACCTTGACGGCCGTTACCAGGCCCCCGATTCCGCCGCCGACGATTAATACGTCTGTAGAAATGACTTCACCCAATTCTTCTATTGTGGCCAAAGGAAACCTCCTTAATTTTAAGCTACCCGTAATTTTTTACCCCGGTTTTCAATACGACGCCAACAGAGGCGCAGGTATATTAGGAATTACCTCGATGCATTGCGCTGGGCAGCCAGCTTCACAAGCCAGACACCAGACACAGTCTTCCGGGTAGGCAACAATCGGTTTTTTGTCAGCTTCGTTCCAGCGGATGACATCTACAAAACAGGCATTCATACACGTTTTACAGCCTTTACAGGCTTCTAAATCAATCTTTATCTCTTTTACCCAGTTTTTAGGTTCGGTCATGATTCACCTCTCATTTAACGTAGATAATATTGGAACCCTGTTTCTTTATTTTTAGTGAACACTGGCGGTTAATCGCCGGGTCGGGAACAGCCTGCCAGATTCCCCAGAGCGCCGGCAAGAAAGCCTTAAACGTGCTGACCTCGGCAATATTGTGTACCGGCCAACCGCCTCCGCTTGGTTTCTTGCCGCTGGGATGTGGCGGTATGGGGATGCCTGGGGGAGGACCTCCGGCAGTGCCGCCCGGAATTCCGTGCATGCATGAACGCATCTTACATCCGCCGGGGATAGCTTCCCATTGATGAGATAACATGACCATAGCTTTCGTACCCGGCTCTTTACCTGTTGAGCCTGCAGTTAAGAGATGCCCATAAGTCCAGAAGTCTTTTTGTGCTTCTGTCCCGATGTTGGGGTCTACCCATTCGATACGTAGATCCATTACCGGGCTGTAATCTATGCTCTCGGTGGCAATCTGTACAGCCCCGATGTGCCCGCCCATTGGCGGCTTGACTTGCCATTTGAACCCCTTATGCTCATCAGGACACCATAGTTCGTAACCTTTTTCCATGTTGACCCACCACCAATCAAGCATCTGCTCGGTAACCCCGGGAATTATATGATCAACTACCATCCATCCTTGAGGAAATTTTCCTTCCGGCATTTTCTTTCCCTCCTTTGTTGATTTCGTCAACCGTCACAAGACGGCCGCATTATCTACCTGATTATTTCTCTTGACAAAAGACCAAAGAGATAATATTATTAACGTTAATCATAATCAATATTAAATAAGAAATCAAGTAGCATGTGCAATATGAAGTTTTTTTATTATTTAAGTATCATTATTGCTGGTGTGGACATGTTTAGTATCCTTCTTTCCTGAAGGCGTAAATGAACCGATATAAAACAGAAATTCCTATATCTTAAGGGGTTTGAGATGAACAATTTATTCGATTTAAGTGGCAAGGTAGCTCTTGTCGTGGGCGGTCACGGCGGTATAGGTAAAGCCATCGCTTTAGGATTGGCTGATGCCGGTGCGGACGTCATTGTATCCAGCCGCAATCTGGAAGCCCTAAAAGGAGCAGTCAAAGATATAGAGGCTAAAGGA
Organism: Dehalococcoidales bacterium; assembly: GCA_028714335.1. Classification (GTDB taxonomy): domain Bacteria; phylum Chloroflexota; class Dehalococcoidia; order Dehalococcoidales; family RBG-16-60-22; genus RBG-13-51-18. The sequence continues at coordinate 39,198 of JAQTMM010000009.1, read as the reverse complement.
CGGAAATCACTGGCCGTCACGGCTGATATTGTAGATGAAAAACAAGTTAACGAAATGGTTACGAAAATACTCAAAGTATTTCCGCGTATCGATATTCTTGTTAATGCCGCCGGACTGGCTATCCGTAAACCTGCCGATAGTTTCCCCATTGATGAATGGCAAAAAGTGATGGACATTAATACCCGGGGTACTTTCCTATGCTGCCAGGCAGTAGGCAGAGTAATGCTTCAACAGAAAAGCGGTAGGATTATCAATGTATCGTCTGTCAGAGGCCGTTACGGGCTTCCGGCAAATTACGCAGCTTACTGCGCCAGCAAAGGCGCTGTAGATTCACTTACCCGGACACTCGCCTGTGAATGGGCTAAATCAAATGTCTTGGTCAATGCTGTAGCTCCGACCATCGTTGAAACAGACCTGACAAAAAGCGCACTAGCGGATCCAGCTTATGCCAAGCAGATGAAGGACCGTATTCCTATGGGTAAATGGGCACTGCCTGAAGATATCGTGGGGCCTGCGATTTTCTTTGCTTCTGACGCATCCAGTTTTGTGACTGGACAAATTCTGTATATCGATGGCGGTGTTACTACCTGGTGATGAAAATCAGAAAGGAATAGAATACTATGGGAAAAGAAGTATTAGTAGATTTAAGCCATCCGTTCGGGGATAAATGTCCTCTGTGGCCGTACTTTGCTGATGTAAAAATTGAAAGAATGCATTACATGGCCAAGTCCGGTGTACTCTCCCAAACGGTCACGACTGTTATGCACTGTACCACCCATGCGGATTCACCAGCCCATGTCTTTGAAGGCGGCCGCTTTACTCACGAAATTCCGCTGAATTGTTACTATGGTGATGCCGTAATCTGGGACATTCCCAAGAAGAAATGGGAGTTGATTACCGCTAAAGACCTGGATGCCGCCAATAAAAAACTGCCCATGAAAGAAGATGATATTATCATCATCCACACCGGCTGGAATAAATACTGGGGCGATAACACGAATTACTTCTGCTATTCACCAGGGCTAGGCAGGGAAGCCGGTGAGTGGTTTGTTGCCCATAAAGTAAAAGCAGTCGGTGTCGACCAACAGGCATTGGACCATCCGCTGCATACTGCCATTGGCCCCCACGGCCCCGGTCCACTTAGACCTGACCTCTTTAAGGAATACAAAGAGTGGTCCGGCGGGCATGAAGTAATCGATGATTTCCCAGAGTGGGAACCCTGCCATAATCTCCTGATGCGCAACGGCATCCTCGGCTGGGAAAATGTTGGCGGCGATATCGCTAAAGTGGTCGGTAAGCGCTGCAAGATATCCGGGTTCCCTATTCGCTGGTACATGGGAGACGGTTCCATCGTCCGCATGGTCGCCTATATTGATGAAAAAGACTTGAATATCGTGCCTGACCGCGTTTATAAATACGGAACGCAATAATTCTATGCGAATTTAAAGGAAGGTAATATGAAAAAGGTCAGTTTATCTGAAGTAAAACCTTACGCGGCGGCCAAACATTTTAACATGACGGCCATGCGTCTCCAGGGTAAGGAAGAGACCGGCATCCAGAAATTCTGGGTGGGTTTATCTTACTTTCTACCTGGTGGTGGTGCTGAATGGGCTTATGAAGATAACCCGAATGAAAAGGTTTATGTTGTGCTAGACGGGGAAATCACGATAAAGAATAAAACGGAAGAGGTTATTCTCCGGCCAATGGACTCACTTTATCTGGGGCCGAATGAAGGACGGTCAATACTGAATAGGACCAATAAACCGGTCACAATGATGGTGGTAATAAATTACTAATGGTATTGGTATGGTTGGATTACTTGAGGGTGTAAGAGTAATAGCTTTTGAACAGGTTGTGGGTGTGCCGGCATCCACCGCCGTTTTGGCTGACTGGGGAGCCGACGTCGTTAAAATTGAGCCAACCTGGGGCGATTGGCAGAGGAGCCTCGTCAGCTTTAACCGGGGGCCGCTTCTGTTACATTTGGAGAAGGGAGATATCGAACTTCATTTTGAGTTTCTGAATCGGAGCAAACGGAGTGTGGCTTTAAATCTGCGGACAGAAGAGGGTCAGAAAGTACTATACAAGCTCCTTGAAGATGCCGATATTTTTGCTTCCAACTACTCGATGGATGTATTGACGAAATTTGGCCTGGACTATGCCAGTCTGAAAGACAGGTTACCTGGCCTGGTTCATTTCGTGCTAACCGGATATGGTTCCAAGGGCCCGAAAGCGAACGACCGCGGTTACGATTATGTCGCCGCCTGGTCGTATGGAGGTATGATGGACCTGGTTAGTTCCAGCCCAGATAACCCCCCTCCCATCTCCCGCCCGGGGATGATGGATATTGTGGCTTCAGCCCATATAACCAGCGGACTTCTCGCCGCCCTCTACTACAAACAAAAGACGGGCAAGGGGCAGGGATTGGAATTATCGTTATACCATACTGCCGCCTGGACTCTGGGGCTGGATGTTCAGACGGCTCTTTTTGGCTATCCTCAGCCTAAGTGGGATAGAAAACACTCCCCGAATCCTATGTATACCTCATATCGGTGCAAAGACCGGTGGTGTATGATGTGCCACCCCACCCAGGAGTATTGGGCTCCGTTCTGTAAAGCTATTGGTAAAAAAGAATGGATTTATGATCCCCGCTATGCCACAATGGAAAGCCGCGAACAGCACTCCGAGGAATTGGTGGCTCTGATAGATAAAGTCATGGCTTCTAGGACATGGGCAGAGTGGGAGAAGGAATTCCGTGCGAACGACCTAATCGTCAGTGGTAACCAGACCATCGCCGAGATTTTAGATGATGAACAGGCTATCATAAACAACTTCTACACAGATATCGAGCATCCTGTCGTAGGTAAGGCACGCCTGCTAAATAGCCCTGTGCAGTTCACTGATACCCCGGCAAAAATCACCGGTGCCGCTCCACAATTAGGCGCTCATACAGAAGAAGTACTGCTGGCGGCGGGTTATACTTGGGAACAATTAGCAAAGCTTAAGGAAGAAGGTGCTGTACCATGATGAGGCTTAAAGGGGAAGTTGCGATTGTTACCGGGGCCAGCCGTGGCATTGGCCGGGCGGTTGCTCTAGCCCTTGCCAGAGACGGTGCTGATGTAATAGTAAACTATTCATCTTCCGTCAAGGAAGCCGAGAAAGTCGCTGAGGAAATCCGCGAACTGGGACGGCGGTCTATCATGATTAAAGCTGATGTATCGGATCAAGCGGCTGTCGAGAAAATGGTAAGTGAGGTCGTGAAACAGTTCAGGAAAATAGATGTCCTGGTAAATAACGCCGGTATGGCTGTCGTCGGCCCTTCCGAAGAACTGGAAGAAAACCTCTGGCGGCGCGGTATCGATACAATGCTGACCGGTACATTTTTCTGCAGCCAGGCTGTCGGTAAAGAAATGATCAAGCAAAAAAGCGGGAAAATCATCAATATCGCCTCTATCAACGGCATAGTGGCTTTCCCTGAAAGAGCCTGTTACTGTAGCGCTAAAGCTGGGGTTATGGCTTTAACTAAAGTGCTAGCTTGTGAGTGGGCCAGATACAATATCAATGTCAACGCGGTGGCTCCGGGATATGTAGAAACCGACCTTGTCGCTAACCTCGCAACTAAAGGTACTCTGGATGTGCATGAATTGGTCGGACGGACTCCCAACGGCAGATTGGCTGAATGTGAGGATGTTGCCGATGCGGTGGTGTTTTTAGCTTCGGAGGACTCAAAGCATATCCTGGGCCAGACTGTCGTTATAGACGGCGGTTGGACGGCTTACGGTTATCTCGAATCGTGGTTAAGAGATGCTAAATCATGTTGATAATTCCATTCAATTACCTTCCAATAAATACCGGGTATTGATTAACGGCAAACTGTTGGATTCTCCAACGGGTAAGACGATGGAAGTCATTAACCCGGCCAACGGTAGTGTAGTCGGGCTGGACCGTTATAAAGCGGCGGCCAGACCTTCTTTTCGAGAGATGATTGCAACCGCACGCCGATCTCAAAAGCCATTCGACTTGATTTTAGTTTGGAAGTATTCCCGGTTTGCACGTAGCCGTGAAGACTCCATTGTATTCAAGACAATGTTGAAAAAGAACGGTGTCCGAGTAATATCGATAACAGAGCAAGCCGAAGATACGCCAAGCGGTAATTTATTCGTGGCGATGATTGAAGGCATGGATGAGTTTTACTCAGCCAACTTCGGCGAAGAAATTACTAGAGGCATGAGAGAAAGTGCTTCCAGGGGATTTTATCTGTCCAGTAGGGCACCTTATGGTTATAAGAAGATAAAAGTCAAAGATGGTAATAAAGAGAGAACAAAGCTGGAAATTAAGCATGGTGAAAAAGACACAATAACTGACATGTTCCAAGGGATCTTAGATGGCAAAGGATTGATCGAAATAGTGAAAGAGTTGAATGCCAGAGGTGTTTTCGGACCTAAAGGAAAAGGGTGGGGGAAAACCGGTATTTATAAGATACTGACAAATGAAATATATACCGGAGTGTTTGTCTGGGGTAAGCATAGTAAAAGAGGTAATGAACCGGTACGTACCGAGAATGTCTGTCCGGCTATTATCGAGAGGGAGATATATCAGAAAGCTCAAATGTTGATGAAAGAACGGATGCCAAAGAATGTTAATCCCAGACGGGTTTCGAGTCCATTTCTCTTAAGTGGACTGGCTTACTGCGGTTGTTGTGGTAAAGCTTTAGTAGGTAAATACGCAAAGAGTGGTCAGTTTGCTTACTATGTTTGTGGCACTCTGGATAAAAAGGGCAGCCGTTCTTGTCCTGCAAAATACCTAAATGCGAATAAGTTTGAATCAAAGGTTATACAGCAGGTTAAAGAACGTATCCTAACTCGTGACAACCTGATTGAACTTGTAAGACTGGTTAATGAAGAGATGGACTCAAACATATTAACTTTTCAAACGGAGCATGAATTATTGTCTCATAGTATAGATGAAGTTAACCATAGGCTTGAACGGCTTTATGATGTCATCGAAACTGGCAAATTGAACTTGGATGATGTAGTAACCAGGATAAGAGACCTGCAAAAACATCAGCAGGATTTACAGGCAAGAAGGATTGAAATTGAAAGCCAGATGTCTGACAGAAAGGTAGAGTTGGCTGACCTTGAAACGATATCAGGTTACGCTGATGATTTACATGGGCTATTAAACAATGGGGCACTTGTAGAAAGAAAGGCTTTCATGAAAAGCTTAATTAAAGAAGTTAAAGTCACTGGAGATGAAGCGGTGTTGACATATTCAATGCCGGTATTGCCTGAAAAGATGACTATTGAAAAAGAAGGGGTTCTACCTACTGTACATCATGGTGGGCGGTACAGGACTCGAACCTGTGACCTCCACGATGTCAACGTGGCGCTCTAACCAGCTGAGCTAACCGCCCGTGATACCAATTAATTCTACTAAATACCACTTATCACGTCAACATATCAAAGTACCTGATGTCGTTTGCATTTTAATGTGCTACAATGGTACAACCATTAAAAACTCAAAAGGAATACATTATAAAGCGAGGGCATTGTTATGGGTGTTTTAAAAGGCATAGGTACTTTTATTTTTACTTTCCTGTTTTTTTTGGTGCTGATGGTTTTTTGTATTGCTTTTATAGCCAACAGCACGGTGCTTAGTTATGACTTTGTTTCCAACCAGGTAGACAAGATGCCGGTTTCGTCCATAGCGCGGGACGTAGCAGAAGATCAACTGGGCGGCCAGTTAGGGAGTTCGGACTTTTTAAAGGAAGTTGCCTATCGGGTTATTGATAACGAGGAACCATGGATAAAAACCCAGATGAACGGTGCTTTGGCCACCGGTTACGATTACTTCGAGGGCAGGACGAATTACCTGTCGATATCAATATCAACAACACAGCTAAAGAGCGATCTGAATACTTCCTTCTGGCAGGAAGCCAGGACATATTTAAGCGAAGAACTCGCCGGCAAATCCGACGCTGAAATCACCACTTACTTACAGGACATTATAAATGACATTCCACAGGATGCTTTAGCGTCGGCCTTAACGACAATGACCGTGACGCAACGCAACCAGATGATTGAACAGTATTTGCGAGACGCCGCGGGTGTGCCCCAGAAAATAAGCTATCCACCGCTCGACCCCGGCTTGAAAACCCAAATAGACCAGGGGATAAATCAGTTCATCAACGATTTCGTTAATAATATCAACGACCCCATTACGTGGGACGAGAGCTCGATAGACGCCGGCCTGATGGACACTTTCCGGAGCATCAGAAACGGCATCGGCGAGTTTCATAAGTGGTATCCCTGGGTAATAGTACTGATGGTGGTATTGGCGGGTTTGATATTCCTGGTCAACTGGGGATTCAAAGTTCCGGCAATCTCGCTGGGCATCAGCCTGACAATCATCGGGGTAGTGGTTATAGTCGGGATTATCTTATTGAGAACGCTGCCGTTTACGCAATGGGCGGCGGACGCCATGAACACCAATATTTCACCGCAGCTTAAAGTCTGGATAGAGGGCCTGATAAGCGATGTTACGGGGGTAATGCTGCCCCTGATGATAGGGATACTGGTGGTAGGTATAGCTTTACTGGTGCTGGGTATTGTGTTGCCGAGGAGGAATAGACAGGAGCCAATGCCGATTGATAATTCTAACTATTATCCGCCGGCGAATAATCCTCCACCGCAGGATACTTATTATCCTCCCGCAAGCACTCCACCGAGCGCGCCTCCGCCGGCAGCCCCGCCGCCGTCAACGCCGCCGCCACCACCCCAGTCCGGCTAGGATAACGGCGGTGACGCCTACACCGATGGCGATATACATCACGGCGTCGAACCAGAAGCCCTCGGGGAACATCATTAAAAGATAATCGGTGGCTGGGTTAAGCAGCCACAGGTCGTTGGCGAAGCTCAACAGGTGGAACTGTGTAAAAAACCAGGTGAAGTCTATGGCTGCTATGACGCCTATCAGCGCCATGAGGGCCAGCGTTAGTACTCCACCCCCGAAAAGCCCCCACCCAAAGCGACGCCTATCGCGCCACCAGAAAAGCGCCACACCCATAAAGATTAAAGCATAGGTACCGGTGCCTATCAGAACGTAATAGCAAAGCCAGAAAAGCCTCTTAACGTCTTTAAGGTGCTGGACCTCGCGGTCATTGAAAAGCGTGAAGGGTTGGCCGTTTTTAGTAACTGTCAGGTTAATGTATTCTTCATCGGAGTTAAAATAGCTAATAAGACCGTTGGCGGCTTTAGTCAGTTCCTCCGGCGCGATGTCGGTCCTCTGGCTGATGTCGTACTTGCCAAAGCCGTACTCGTAAAGCGCCTCGGTGTTCATGGCGATGCTTAAGCCGGCGGTCAGCAATAACAGCGGCAGACACAGGATAAACAGCCACTGGGCGACTATCTTGAAAATTTTCATTACGTTATTATCAATATAATACTCCAAAAAACCAGCCCTGTGCTATAATCGTTTTAGACTCACCTTTGGAGGGAGCATGTTTACCCATCTCCATGTACATACCGAATACAGCTTACTCGATGGAATGTGCTCAATTCCGAAGCTCATCGCCCGTGCCAAAGAGCTGGGTATGAACTCTCTGGCGATAACCGACCACGGCGTCATGCACGGCGTCATCGAGTTTTACCAGGCGGCTAAAGAGGCTGGCATCAAGCCCATCATCGGCTGCGAGATTTACATCGCGCCGGGCAGCCGCACGGGCAGAACCGCCGCCGACCGCAATAACTACCACCTGGTTCTCCTGGCGAAGAATCAAACCGGTTATAAAAACCTCATCCAGCTTGTGACTAAAGCGCACCTCGAGGGATTTTACTATAAGCCCCGCGTGGATAAAGAACTGCTGGAGGAGTATAAAGAGGGGCTCATCGCGTTAAGCGCCTGCAACTCCGGCGAGGTGGCGTCCTTAATCCTCAACGGGCGGTATAACGACGCTAAAGAGGCGGCACTGTGGTACAAAAAGACCTTCGGGGAATATTATTTTGAGATAATGCGGCATCCCATCCCGGAAGTCGAAGCCGTCAACGGCTACCTGCTGGAGATGAGCAAGGAACTCGATATCCCCATCGTGGCTACTAACGACACGCACTATGTTAGAAAAGAAGACGCCTATGGCCACGACCTGCTGCTTTGCATCGGGACGAACACAACGATTCACGACGAAAAGCGGATGAAAATGGCAGGGGACTATTTCTACCTTAGAAGTCCGGAAGAAATGGCGGAGCTTTTTAAGGATATTCCGCAGGCGCTGGAGAACACCGGGAAAATCGCGGAAATGTGTGATTTCGAGATAGAGTTCGGGCGGTTGCACCTGCCAGAAATCGGCATCCCTGAAGGGAAAACCCCCGAACAATACCTCACCGAATTATGCAACGAAAACCTGGAAAAGTATTATCCCAACCCCACCCCGGAGATTAAGAAGCGGCTGGAATACGAGCTGGAGGTCATCAAGACCACCGAATTCGCTAATTATATATTGGTAGTGTGGGACATCATTTCTTACGCTAAAGAGAAGGATATACTCTTTGGTGTGCGGGGCAGCGCGGCTTCCAGCATCGTTCTGCACCTCCTAGGTATTACTCCCCTCGATCCCTTGGAATTTGACTTGGTTTTTGAACGGTTCCTGAACATCGAACGTAAAGAGATGCCTGATGTTGACATGGACTTCCAGGACAACCGCCGCGATGAGATGATTGCCTACGTGACGCAAAAATACGGCGCCGACCACGTTGCCCAGATTATCACCTTTGGGACACTGGGGGCAAGGGCGGCGATAAGAGACGTGGGACGGGCGCTTGGCATGACCTATGGCGACGTGGACCGTGTGGCGCGACTGGTGCCGGCTATGCCGGGCATGACGCTGGGCAGGGCAATGGACGAGAACCAGGAACTGCGGGCTATCTATGAACAGGACGAAATCGTGCGCAACCTGGTGAATGCCGCCCGGCGCGTTGAAGGCGTATCACGCCATGCCAGCACCCATGCCGCCGGTGTCGTTATCTCTAAAGAAGCACTGACTAATTACGTGCCGCTGCAGCGGTGTGTGAAGACTGACAGCCAGGACGCCGTGATGACCCAGTACGCCATGAACGACATCGCTCACATAGGGCTGCTGAAGATGGACTTTCTCGGCCTGGCAAACCTGACCATCCTCGGTAAGGCGCAGGAAATCATAAAACAGCAGCACGGGGTAGATATAGACCTTTACAAGATACCCATGGACGATAAAAAGACCTTCGATTTACTGGCGGCGGGGGAAACGGTTGGGGTCTTCCAGTTGGAAGGCTCCGGAATGCGTCGCTACACTAAAGAGTTAAAACCTTCCATTTTAAGCGACATTGCGGCGATGGTGGCACTTTACCGCCCCGGCCCGATGGAACATATTCCGCGCTTCATTGATGCCAAGCACGGCAAAATACCCATACGCTATCCGCACCCCGCACTGGAAAACATCCTCAAAGATACCTACGGCGTGATTGTCTATCAGGAGCAGGTGCTTTTAATCGTGCAGGAGTTCGCCGGGTATTCGATGGGGCAGGCGGATATCTTCCGCAAGGCGATGGGCAAGAAAATCGTCGAAGCGGTCAAGAAGGAAAAACGGAATTTCATGAGTGGGGCGAAGAAGCGGGGTTACGATGAAAACATCATCAATGAGGTGTTTAACCTCATCGAGCCCTTCAGTGGCTACGCCTTCAATAAGGCACACGCCTGGTGTTATGCCATGGTCGCTTACCAGACGGCTTACCTTAAAGCGAATTACACAGCGGAATACATCACTGCGTTTTTAACGATTCATTCCGGGCAATTGGAAAAGATGGCAAGCTCGGTGGCGGAATGCCGAAGACTTAACATAAATGTGTTGCCGCCTGATATCAATCGTAGCAATGCTGATTTCTCAATCGAGATTGATGAAGAAGAAAAAGCGGCGATACGCTTTGGGCTGTCAGCAATAAAGAACGTAGGTGCCGGGGCGATTGAACCGTTGGTCAAAGAACGAATAAAGAACGGCGAGTACAAATCAATCGAGGATTTTTGCCGCCGTGCTAATTTACAGTCAGTTAACCGCAGGGTGCTGGAAAGCCTGATAAAAGCGGGGGCGTTAGACTGCTTGGGGGATAGGGGGTCGCTGCTTGAGGGCGTAACGCGCATCCTGTCTTTAGCCCAGCGCGAGCAAAGGTTACGCGAGACTGGCCAGTCAACGATGTTCGACTTGTTCGGTAAATCAACAGAAGTACCGCTGGCGGAACTGGAACTATCGGCGGCAGACGTGCCCGACCGGGAAAAAGCCTTCTGGGAAAAGGAACTCATAGGCGTCAGTTTCTCGGAAAAGCCGTTCAGCCCGGTTTTCAGCAACAAAAACCCGGACACCAAGTTCTGCGAGGAAATCACCGCGGAGCTGGACGGGCATAACGTGGTGCTGGCGGGCAGGGTAATCTCGGCGCGGTACCTCCTCACTAAAGATGGGCGGTCGTTCGCCAGCACGATTTTAGAAGACTTCAGCGGGCAGGTAGAAGTAATGGTCTGGCCCAAAGTCTACGCCGAAACCGGCGATTTGTGGATAGAAGGCAACGAGCTGGTGGTACAGGGCAAAGTGAGAGTGAGGGAAGACAACGCACAGGTAAGCTGTGATAACGTCCGTCTCTACCAGCCGCCGCAGGAAGGTGAAGAGGTCATCGTTAAAGAGCTACACAAAAAGCCGGAAGCTGCTCCGCAAAGACCGATGATTGTCACGATTGATAATAGAAGGGTGTTAACCATCAATATCCACCAGACCGACGATGAAGCAGGAGACCTCGAGCGGTTGGGCAAAATTGTGAATCTTCTTAGGAGTTATAACGGCCGCGACGAGGTGCGGCTCAACGTTATCAACGGCGGTGGGGCGGTGCCGCTAAAAATTCCCAGCCTGCAAACGGGCTATTCGCAGGAGCTGGAGCAGCGGCTTGTCGAGTTAGTAGGGGAAGCGGGGTTGCAGGTAGCACCGCTGAAGTGATATACCTAGTGGTAAATTGGTATGGAGGTTGCTTATGAAGTCCACATTTAAACTCTTCCGTATCGCCGGTATAGCGATCGGGATTCATTATACGTGGCTGTTTGCCCTTATTTTCTTCAGCTGGACGCTGGCGATGGTGTACTTCCCGTCCAATTATCCCGGCTGGAGCTCGTTAATGTACTGGATAATGGGCATCATCGGGGCGTTATTAATTTTCGTTTCAGTGCTGGTGCACGAGCTGGCACATTCATTGGTTTCTAAAACGCGGGGCACACAAGTAAGTAGCATCACGCTTTTCATCCTTGGGGGCGCTAGCAATCTGGATGAAGAACCGGAAAGACCCGCCGTGGAGTTTATAATAGCTATCGTGGGGCCGGCAACCAGTTTGATTCTGGGCGCGATATTTTTCGCAATAACTCACTTCAATATAGACCCAACCACGCCGCTTTATGCCATAATCAGTTATTTATCAATTATCAATATATATCTGGGTATTTTCAATTTGTTACCTGGCTTCCCCTTGGACGGGGGCAGAGTGCTTCGGTCGCTGTTGTGGGGCTCAACGGGGAGTCTGGCTAAAGCCACCGATATCGCCAGCATCGTGGGGCAGTTCTTCGGATGGGCTTTTATCGCGCTGGGCGTTTACCTGATGATATCGGTCAATTTCATCGCCGGTTTATGGTTTACGTTCATCGGGTGGTTCCTCAATAGCTCGGCGGATGCCAGCCGTAAAGAGGTCGCCCTGCGGGAACGCTTAGGTATCATTAAAGTTAAAGAATTGATGAACGAAAATGTGGCAACCATCAATCCAGAGACCACGGTGCAAAACATGGTCACCAACATCTTCCGTAAGCAGCACGGGCGGGCGGTGCCGGTATGTAAAGACGGCAAAATGGTGGGCATCGCCACGATATCGGACATCAAAAAGGTAAAGCAGGAAAAATGGGCGACGACGCCGGTGAAAAAGATTATGACCACAAAACCTCTTTACACTGTCGCACCGGAAGACAATTTGAACAAAGCATTGCTGCTGATAGCTAAATACGACGTCAACCAGGTATTGATAAACAACCAGGGCAAGTGCGGCGGACTTTTGAGCCGCGCCGATGTGATACGGCTTATCCAGATGAATACCGAACTGGGTATTAAGTAGAGGTTTTTTCAAGGTGACGGAAAATCCAAAAACGCCAGCCGATACGCACGAGGGACATCGCATGCGGCTACGGGAAAAATTCGTGAAGTCAGGGTTAAGCGGCTTCCATGACTACGAAATCGTCGAGCTGTTATTGAGCCTGGGCACACCGCGCAAGGACTGCAAGCCCGCTGCCAAGGAAGCCCTCCAGCGCTTTAAAACATTAAGGGGAGTACTGGAAGCGCCGGTGGAAGAGCTCCAGAAGATAAAGGGCATAGGAGTCCATAGCGCCTTTGGTATAAAACTGGTGCAGGAAGTCGCCCGCGAGTTCCTCCGCGCCAAGATGGTGGATAAACCCTATTACCGCTCCTCACAGGAGGTCTTCGACTACCTTTACCATGCCATGCGCGGGTTGAAAAAAGAAGTCTTCAAGGTACTTTATTTAAACAGCCAAAACCAGATTATTGATACCGTGGACCTTTCCGAGGGAACGGTTAACAGCAGCGCCGTCTCGCCGCGCGAGGTTATCGAAGGGGCAATAAAAAACAACGCCGCCGCTTTGATATTCGTCCACAACCACCCCTCTGGCGCTATCGAACCCAGCGTCAATGATAAAAAAATCACCCGCGAACTGGTGTATGCGGGGAGGATAATGCAGCTTAAGGTGCTCGACCATATAATTATTGGGGACAATAGGTATTACAGCTTTGCAGGCGACGGGTTGATTGAGGAATACGAGACTGATTTTCTGGATAAAATGCTGCGGGGTGCAGCGGAAGTCAGGAAAAGGCTGTATAAAAATCTAAAATAACAACTGACGGTAAAACTTCAAATATTCAGTGTTCTATAATACTTTTCCAGCACTAAAAGGTCTTTTTTCAACGCCAGCCCACCGGCGAATCCCCCTAAAGAGCCGTTGCTGTAAATAACGCGGTGGCAGGGCACGATTATGGGGAGGGGATTCCTCTTTAAAGCCTGCCCCACCGCACGCGCCGCGCCGGGCTTTCCTGTTCTCTGGGCTATCCAGGCGTAACGCCGGGTTTGGCCGTAGGGGATTTTACGCGCTGTCTGCCAGACGGCGCGCTGAAAAGGCGTAGAGTTGCTGATATCCAGTTTATCCGGAAAGGCAATGGTTTGCCCGGCAAAGTAGTGCTTCAAGCGCTGAACAAGGTCGCGGAAGAGCCTGGAGTTTCGTTTGGCGTCCTCTATCTTTAACTCTTCAATGACGTCTTCTTTGGAGGGCAGGGGTAAAGTGGTGCGCAACAGGCCGGTGGAGGAAGCCAAAAGCCCCAGCCAGCCAGCCTTTGTTTTAAACACAGTATAAAATGTCTTCTTACTCATGACTTGAACTCCGGCTCGATTAGTCCGTAATCGCCGTCATTGCGGCGGTAAAGCAAACGTACCTCGGAAGCATTGGCGTCAAAGAAAAGGAAAAAGTCGTGCCCGAGGGATTCCATATGGGTAATAGCTTCTTCCAGTAGCATCGGCTCGATGACAAAGTGCTTGGTCTTAACGACTTTTCCAGGTGTTTCCGCTTTGGGCTGGAGGAACTTGCCGCGTGCAAAGGGATTGCGGCGGCCGCTGCGGTATATCTTACCCTTGTGCTTTTCCAGCTGGCGGGTTAAAACGGCGGCGGCACGGTCGGTAGCTTTAAAGAGGTCTTCCGCCCTTTCATCGGCGTGAAACTGCGCCTTGCCGATGCCGCTGGTGACGGTGGCTTTAAGCACGTAGCGCTGCTGCTTGGACTTGGTCGGCTCCTCAACAATTTCTGCCTTGATACTCATGATATCGGGAAGGTGCTTGCTAAGTTTGGTCAACTTTTGCTTAATGTAACTGTGCGCCCTCGGGGTGAGTTCCGTATTGGTGCCGGTGATATGCAGTTCCATTGTGTCCCTCCTCTCAATTAATCAGACCTTACGTCTCTAAAGCGATAACGAGTCCCCAGACGGAGGCAGCGCCGGCGGCTTTCAGCGTGCGTGCGCAGGTATTCAGAGTAGCCCCGGAGGTAGAGACGTCGTCAATTAACAGAACGTTTTTACCTGCCAAACGGTTATCTACACAGGCAAAGGCGTCGGCAATATTTTTCTGCCGTTCTAAAGCGCTGGTGGTGCGGACCTGGGGTGGGGTGTTGACTTTGCGGATGAGGCAACCGGTATCCAGCGGCAAGCCGGACAGACGGCTTAACTCGCGGGCGATTAAGTAGGATTGATTATAGCCGCGTTCACGTTCTCTTTTTTGGTGAACAGGCACCGGTACGAGGACGTTGCCGGGCATGGGATTTTCAATGAGAAATTCATGGAGGAAACCGGCTAAAAGAGGGGCGACGACTTTTAGGTTATTGTACTTAAGCTGGTGAACAGCCTGGCGGATAACGCCGCCGAACAAAAATGGAGCACGGATGCCGTCAATAACTGCGTCTTTACCGATACAGCCGGGGCAGGTGCCGTCAACCGTAAGGGGGCGTCCGCAAATATCACAGACGGGTGGAGAAATAAAGGATAGCTGGTGGCGGCAGACATCGCAAATGTAATCTCCTTCTCTCCCGCAGCCGATACACCACGGCGGGAAAAACAGATTAAGTGCTACCCTCTTTAGCTTAGTTATTGGAGGAAGCACGGCTGCCATCCGCTAACAATATTTAGATGACTGGTAAAATACTATCTGGGTCGGGAGTTGTGTAGAGCGCCGCTCATGATAGGCTCGTCTCTATAAACATCACCATTCCTGATTTTCAGGTTGAAACCGCAATCAGGATTGGTGCAAACCCACGCTTTAAACTGAATGGATGCTCCCTGACTGCCGAAGTCGGATAAAGGCACAAGGTCACCGGTGTTGCACTTTTGACATTTAGGGAAACTGAACTGTTCCATAGGGGCCCTCCTCCCAACCGATAATATAAATAAGCTTATTTAGTATACTCTCATATTATGCCGTTTGGCAAGTTAGATTTCCTTAATAACACGAGAAGGAGCGCAACGTTCGTCTGTCAGTTGCTGACTCCTCCTTATTCACATATTTTATTTTAAACTACCTTAAAGTAACCGGGTTAATCGGAGAAGTGGCGGGCTATTTTTTCCATCGATTTGACGGCATCTTCCTGGCGGGTTTCCACCTGCGTCATTTCATCGGTCATTTTGGTCTGGCTGTCGCGCAGTTCGCCGATAGTACCGCCAAGCCCTTCGATTTTCGTCGCCAGATTGTCTGTGCTCTGGTTGAACTCTTTAATGTTCTGGCTTAAGGTAGCCGAGTACTGGTTAATGCCCTTAACATCCTGCCCGAAAGCGCTTAAGCTCATGGAGAAAGACTTGATGTCCAGGCTTAAAGTGCGGGCGCTCTCGCTAAAGACCCGGGTGTCCTGTGATAATGTATCTAAGCCTTTAAGGATGGTTCTCAAATGAGACCAGACAATGGCCAGAGTTACTAGAAGAACCACTATTCCTACCCCGATGACGATGAGGGTAATGGTTTGATATTCCGACATACTGCCTCCTTTTTCAACCTTTCACTACACAAAACTTATTAGCTTAATAGTAACACGTCAACTCGCTTAAAAGCAATAGAACACGCCCATTCAGCTACTATATTATAACGTTCAGTTAATCCTTTTGGTTGCCGTCTGCGTCAATGAATATCATTTTATCCCGCATCTCTTCCTTGACCAGTTTTTTCAGCGATGTTTCATTCAATTTAGGGGCGTACTGGCACTGGATAAAGAGGAAGGGGCGGCGCACCTTGAGGATGCGGAAGGGGCAGTGGATAAAGTTAGCCGGTATCCATATCATGGTGGATTCGGTGATGATGTGGCTCTCCATTTCCTCGCCCATGCACATCTCCATGTCCGCGCCGAGGTCTTTAGGATTAACTGGGTCGGTGCCTAATGCAACGAGCAGTTCGGGGTCTCGATGAATGTGGGGGCCGTGCCCTCCGATTTTCGTCGCCTCCTCGCCCATCAGCATAACGGAAAAGTACTTACTGCCGGCGATGATGTCATTGTCGGTATAGGCGACCATTGACTGCATTTTACCAAAGCCTTTTTTGCGCTGCTCTTCCGGCAGTTCGTGCAGGAAGTATTTGCTGTATTTCATCACACTATCCTTTTACAATCGCTTTAGCCGGGCACCACCACTCGAGGGAGAAACAAGTATCGCATTCGGTGCACCGGCTCTCGTCGATTTTCACGGTGTAGCGCATCAGCCCGTCATCCTCTTTGACTTTATTCACGACGACGAAAGCTTGTTCCGGGCAGTCTTGCGTGACGCACAGCCCGCACTTGAGGCATTTTGTTCCATCTATCTTATAAGCCACTTTGTCCTCCGTAAATAATTGATTTGAAATCGTTTTTACTAAATCTCCGGGTATTTATCATCGGGCCACATAGACCAGTCCATCTGGGCGCGTGCTGCCGCGGGCAGAACTTGCCGGTAGGATTTTTCGGTATGCACCGGGCCCTGGTTGAATTCCATGAATATCCACGGGCGAGTGCAGCTGATGGGTTTCCAGGGGGAGTGGATAAAGTTGGGGGGAATCCAGATGCAGCAAGTGCGGGTGATGTGGTGCTCCTCCAGTTCCGGTCCCAGGTACATGACAACTTCCGCGCCCAAATCCATCGGGTTTTCCGGGTCGGTGCCGATGTGGAAAAGCAGCTCGGCGTCCTTATGGATGTGTGGCGGGTGGCCGGCGTAAGGAAAGTCCCATTCCTTCTGCATACCAAAGCCGGGCAGTATCCAGTGAATCAGGTAGAAGTTGCTGCCCTTAGCCAGGTTATTGTCCATATAAGCCATCACCGGGCGGCGCTCTTTAGGGAACATTTTTGGGTCGTACTCGTAGATGTATTTGGCGTACTTTTTTTCTGCCATCAAACAGCCCTCCTGACGTATAATTAAACCTTAGTTTACATTTAAACGTGGCAATAATCAAATGAAGGAGTTTGACATCAGACAGGGCAATGGATAGACTACTGATGAGTTTATGCGAAAGGGGCAAGATGAAAGCGGCGATATTGTATAAAGTTGGGGAACCTCTGGTAATTGAAGAAGTAACATTGGACCCGCCGGGCAAGGGCGAGGTTAAGATAAAAATGGCGGCTTGCGCCATCTGCCACAGCGATATACACTCGCTCAAAGGGGAGCACGGCAACGTTAAACTTCCGGCTGTTCCCGGCCATGAACTATGCGGCTATGTGGAGGAAGTGGGGGAGGGTGTCACCTACGTTAAAAAGGGCGATAAAGTAATTGGGAGTATTATTCCAGAGGGCTGTGGGCAGTGCTATTACTGCCGCATCGGGCTTTCCAGCCAGTGCACGACCAATACACTGTCGCTTTATAAAGAGGGCAGATTCGTTAACAAAAAAGGCGAACGCTTGACGCAGTTCGCCGGTTCTGTAGTGGGACTTACGGAGTACGCCACGATTCCGGAAATCAACCTGGTAAAAGTACCCGACGATTTGCCGGAGGATAAAGCCTGCCTGTTGGCTTGCGGAGTAATTTCGGGCTTTGGAGCAGTTTTATACCGGGCTAAAGTGACAGTCAACAGCAGTGTGGCGGTAGTCGGCTGTGGGGGCGTGGGGCTTAACGCAATACAGGGGGCTAAATATGTGGGGGCTTATCCCATTATTGGCGTTGATGTTCGAGACAACAAGCTGGAGAACGCTAAAATCTTTGGGGCAACGCATACAGTCAACACAAAAGCGGAAAAAGACCCCATTAAGAAAATATTTGACATAACATATGGGCGCGGAGCGGATTACGTTATCGTGGCGGTGATGGGGCTGGATATTTTAAGACAGGCATTTTTAATGTCAGCCCGGGACGGTACAACGTGTATTATTGGACACGGCTTTGGGGAAAAGATGACGGAATGGACGCCGCTGGACTTTATGGGCGGCAAAAAGCTGACAGGCAGCGCAATGGGGGCGGTGAAACTGCGCATTGATATTGCGCGGTTAATTGAGCTTTACAGGGCAGGGCGGCTAAAGCTGGACGAGCTGGTGTCCGGGCATTATCCCTTCGCTAAAGTCAACGAAGCCATAGCGTCCTCGGAGCAGGGCGACGTTATCCGCAATGTGGTAATGTTTTAGTAAATTAATTCATCGGGAATATTCATCTTTAAAGCGTTAATGCGTTTGCCATTAGCCCGCGACTGCGTGTAAAATATATACTGAAAGAACGTTTATTTTATGTCTCTAAAATCCCCTTTGAAACGATTACATTAGCGTGGAGAAATCCATGCTCCAGTCAGGAGGACTGCCTTGAACACAGTAGCTGAAGTCACTTTAACGTCAAACGCCCCCGGCGCCACCATGTTCATGCTTGGCAACGAAGCCATCGCCCGCGGGGCTATTGAAGCAGGGGTGCAGGTCGTCGCCGCCTATCCCGGCACACCGTCCAGCGAGATTACCGAAACGCTGGTGAACAACTCGAAGAACACCGGCATGTATGCCGAGTGGTCGATTAACGAGAAGGTGGGGTTCGAGGTAGCGCTGGCGGGGTCCATCGCCGGTCTGCGCTCGCTTTCGATTTTTAAACACGTCGGGGCTAACGTCGCCCACGACCCGATTATGACCGCCAGCTACATGGGCGCCCGTGGCGGCTTTGTGATTGTCTCTGCCGACGACCCGGGGCAGTGGAGCTCCCAGAACGAACAGGATAACCGCTATCTCGCCCGGCAGGCATATATTCCGGTGCTGGAACCATGTTCGGCGCAGGAAGCCAAGGACATGATGGTGGACGCCTTCCGCCTCTCCGAAGAGTTTGGGCAGATGTTCATGCTGCGTTCCGTAACGCGCATCGGGCACGCGCGCAGTCAAGTAGTCCTTGGCGGCATTGAGTCGAATAAAAGAAAGGCAAAATTCATCAAAGACCCCGTCAAACTCGTCTGCCTCCCCGCCAATTACCGTGTCAACCGCCGTCTGGTCATCAAGCGGATGGAAAAAATCAGGGAAATGGTGGATACTCTCCCTTACAACCATATTACGATAAAGAAAGGCGCCAAGCTGGGCATCATTACCTCCGGCATCTCCTACGGCTATGTCATGGAAGCCATTCAATGGCTGGGGCTGGAAGATAAGGTGTCCGTGCTGAAAATCGGGACGCCTTACCCCCTGCCGGAAAAACTCACACTGCAATTCCTGAACGCCGTGCAGGAAGTACTGGTAGTCGAAGAGCTGGAGCCGTTTGTAGAGGACGAGGTCAAGGTCGTCGCACAGCAAAACGGCATTATGAAGAAAATCAACGGCAAGGGATTGATTCCTTTAGCCGGGGAACTCGGCACGCGGGTAGTCGCCGAGGTTTTAAGTAAACTGACGGGAGTCAAACCGCCCGTTGATTTTGCGTCTATTGATAAATTAAGAGAAGAAACCGCCTCGCTTTTACCCCTCCGCCCCCCGACAATGTGCGCCGGTTGTCCGCACCGTGGTTCGGCGTATGCGATTAACATCGCCGCCCGGCGCTACCAGCAGGAAACCGGTAAAGAACCCGTAAAGACGGGCGACATCGGGTGTTATGCCCTCGCCGCCAACCCGCCGATTAACTCTGATGATACGGCGGTTTGTATGGGTGGGGCTTTCGGGATAGGTAACGGCTTTGCCCATATACTGGATGTTCCGGTCATCGCACATCTTGGCGACGGCACATTCTTCCACTCCGGCATCCCCCCGATGATTAATGCGGTTTATACCAAGTCCAAAATGGTGATGGTCGTTATGGACAACTCGACCACCGGCATGACGGGCTTTCAGCCGCACCCCGGCGCTAATTCCGACCCCTCCATTAACGTTAAAATCGAGGAAGTGGCGCGGGGCAGCGGCGTTAAATTCGTCGAGGTGGTTGACTCATTCGACCTGCCTAAACTGATTGACACAGTCGAAAGAGCTATCAAGTTCGATGGGCCCTCGGTCATCGTTGCCCGGCGGCTCTGCAATATTTTAGACCAGCGTGAAAAGCGCAAGACCGGCGAGAAAACGTTACCCTACGTCGTTGACCCGGAAAAGTGTCTATCCGGTGCGCCGCCTGCCTGCCAGGCGACCTGCCCGTTGCACATTGATATTCGGGGTTATGTGGGACTGATTCAGCAGGGCAAATTCGACGAGGCTTTAGCCCTGATAAAAGAAAAACTGCCCTTCCCCGGTATTATCGGGCGCATCTGCACTCACCCCTGCGAGACCAAGTGCAAACGTAACGAGGTTGAAGAAGCTATCTCCATCAACGCTTTAAAGCGCGCCGCGGCTGACTTTGGCAAGTACACGGACGACGTTTCCATCGCCGCGGAAAAGAAAGAAAAAGTGGCCGTTGTCGGCGGCGGTCCGGCCGGCATGATGGCGGCTTACGACCTGCGCAAGCTGGGTTATAAAGTCACCATCTTTGAAGCCAACGCCACGCTGGGCGGCATGATGGCGGTGGGGATTCCTGAATTCCGCCTGCCGCGCGATATCCTCGCTAAAGAAACGGATATCATTAAGAAGCTGGGTGTAGAAATCAAGCTCAACAGCCGCGTGGGCAAGAACGTGAAATTCGAAGATTTACAGAAAGACTATAATGCCGTCTTTGTGGCTGCCGGGACGCACAAGGGACGCAGCCTCGGCATTGAGAACGAGCACGCCGATGGCGTGATTGACGGCACGGAATTTTTATATAAGGTCAATACCGGCGAAAAGATTAAGCCGGAAGATAAGGTCGTGGTGGTGGGTGGCGGCAACGTGGCTATCGACTGCGCCCGCACTTGCGTCCGCCTTGGCTTTAAGAATGTAACCATAGCCTACCGGCGTTCCCGCAACGAGATGCCCGCCATCGCTGAAGAAGTCAAAGAGGCGGAAAACGAAGGCGTTACACCCAACCTCCTGTCCGGCCCCAGCAAGGTCGTGGTAAAGAAGGGTAAGGTTACCGGGCTGGAATGCACTAAAATGGAACTCGGCGAGACTGATGCCAGCGGACGGAGGCGTCCGGTGCCGGTTAAAGGCTCGGAGTTCGTTATTGAAACAGGATTAATCATCGCGGCAGTAGGTGAAGAAGCCGACCTTGAGTTTATGGCCGGCGGTGCTGCTAAAGCGGTGTCCAAGGGTTACATTAAAGCTGACCCGGTGACGCTGGCAACTGACGTTAAGGGCGTCTTTGCCGGCGGTGATGTGGTTACCGGCGCGGCAACGGTTATCCAGGCGCTGGCGGCGGGGCGCAAAGCCGCCAAGTCCATTGATAAATACTTCAAGAGCGAACCGCTCGACAAAGGCCGCGAGGGCGAAGAAGTCTTTGAGAGTAAACTGATTGTTGATACCTGGGGTATTAACGAGGTTTCACGTGCTGCAACACCCACCATCCCCATCACCAAACGGGAAGGTAATTTCAAAGAAGTAGAAACCGGCCTGACTAAAGAAATGGCGGTTAAAGAAGCCGAGCGCTGCCTCCAGTGCGACTGCAAGATATGTATCAACATGCTGGCATGTCCGGCATTGATATTGGACAATAACGGCAAGGTGGCGGTGGATGCGCCGAACTGTCCGGGCTGCGGCGTCTGCGCCCAGGTCTGCCCCTTCGACGCAATAAAACCAGGAGAGTAAGATGGCAAAAAACGATAGAGAAATCAACATTATTATATGCGGCACCGGTGGACAGGGCGTGGTGCTGGTATCGGAGCTTCTGGGCAGTGCGGCCGTGAGGGGCGGCGTGGCGGTTAAAGGCTCGGAGGTTCTGGGCATGGCACAGCGCGGCGGCTCCGTTTTCAGCAACTTAAGACTCGGCGGCCACGTTATTGCCCCGATGACCCCGGACGGCAAGTGCGATGTGCTTATCGCCGTGGAGCCTTCGGAGGCATTGAGGAATATTCAGTATCTGGCGAAGAACAGCGTAGTTGTCCTAAATACCACCACGGTAATGCCTTACACTGTGTACCTCGGTAAAAGCGGCTACCCGACGCCGGAACAAATCTTGGAAAAGCTGAAGAAGGTCACCAACCGCATTATCACGATGGACGCCAGTGGGTTGGCTAAAGAGGCGGGGAGTGGGCAAGCGGCTAACGTGGTGATGCTGGGGGCGCTTTTTGGGACGGGTCTGATGCCGATTAAAGAAGAAACGGCTAAAGAGGCGATTCTGGGGCGGTTTAAAGCTAAGGTGGGGGAGATTAACATCAAAGCCTTCGACCTTGGTTATGATATCGTCAAAAAGGCGCTGGCAACCGCAAAGTAAATTTCAGAAATAGTTAGCATAACACCCCGATTTGGATCGGGGTGTTTTTTATTGGCTTCTATATTTCTGAAAATAATCTTTTTTGCCATCGTTACTGGCAACCGAACCAACTGACCTCTCAATTTTAGGGAGATTCACGCCCTGTTTCACCAGGTTATCACGTAACGCTTTGTAGTCCACTTTACGCGGTTCTACACCCGCTTTTATAGCTAGAGCCGCCGCCGTACCCGCTGCCTGCCCATACGCAATACAGTGCGGGATAATATTGAATGTTTCATTGATCGTATCCGCCGAGGAAAAGGCGCGTCCCGCCACCAAAAGCCCGTCCACGCTCTTTGGCACGAGGCAGCGGTAGGGGATGCAAAGGGCGGGGTGTTTATTGGAAATATCTCCATAGTCGTTGTTAGCAATCACGGCTATTGTATCCTCGAAAACCTCGTCGGTTTCCATGTCTTTTTCACTTAACGTATACTCCCCGATAATGCGCCTGCCGCCCTGCGTGCCCAGTTGTGGGGCAGTTAACATAATAAACGCTTTTTCAAAACCGGGGAGGTATTTCTTCATAAAGTCGTGGGTGATAACGGTGCGCCGCCGCGCCTCGATGTCTATCTTCGTTAATTGCTCAACATCCATAGCGTCGGTGCGCTGGGGCTGTGGGAGCATCGAATGATACCAGATGGTGTTGGGTTGGTTTTTAAGAATACCCCTGAAGAAAAACGGGTAGCCGCCCAATTTTACCAGTTCATCCATCAATTCCTTATATTTTTCCGGCTGGGAGGCTTTGAACTTATCGAATTTCCTTAAGTTGATATTGGTCATCCACCAGACTAAAGCGAGCCAGGCCGTACGGCGCTTGTTGTCGCACTCGTTGTCGCACTCCGCCCCTGCCGCCACGAACATGTCGCCGTCGCCGGTGGCGTCAATAATGACCTTACCCAAAATAGCCTGCCGTCTACTTTTACTCTCAAAGAAGACGCCCCGAGCGGCGTTGCCCTCCATAATTACCTGCGTACCCCAGGAGTGCAGCAAAAGCTCCGACCCTGCTCCCAACACCATGTCGTTCAATTCCGCTTTGAGTATTTCCGGGTCAACTACGGCGGAGTAAAGCACGTGCTGCTGTCCGGCTAAGTCTTTTCTAACGAAAAACCACCCCAAATTGGCGTTAAGGTAATAGTCCACGGCTTTTTTGTCGGCGGAGCCGCGGTCCTTTTTCTTGGGGTAGGAAGTCGCGCCGTGCTTATCCAGCCGGTTGAGGAGTTCCATCGTCAAGCCGTAAATGTGCTGTTTACCGGTGATATCAGAGAGGTTGGGAATAATGTTGACAAGGCCGCCCGTCGCCATGCCGCCCAGGTGGCCGTATCTTTCAATCAGCACTGTTTTGGCGCCGGTTCTGGCAGCACTGATGGCTGAAGCCACGCCGCCCGGCCCCCCGCCCACCACTACTACATCCACTTCCCGCCAGACCTTGATATCACGCGCCGGTTCTCTGACTGTTTTCATGGTGTCCTCCAAATAAAAGGGGGTAGTTTTGCTACCCCCTAATAATAGTCGTTGCTGAAAAATCCGTCTAGTGTGGCGGTGTGAAGGGACGCCCCACCAGTGCCGGGCCTTCGTATTTATAGTCAACTTTTTTAGTAACGTCCGGCAGCGGCACACCTTGCTTGGCGAGCTGTTTCTGGAGGGCTTTAATGTCCACTTTCTTAATCGGCACACCGGCGCTTAATGCCATCGCGGAAGCGGTGCCGGCGGCCTCGCCGAAGGCGATGCAGTGCGGGATGAGGTTGAAGTAGTCCTGCACGTGCTTATCGGAGGAGAAGGCGCGGCAAGCCACGAAGAAGTTGTCCACGTTCTTGGGCAGTAAGGCGCGGTAGGGGATATACATGTTGGGATGGGCGAGTGAATCATCGCCGCGGTCAAGATCGGGGAAGACGGCGATAGTGTCCTCGAAGGGCTGGTTGTCGGCGAGGTCTTTTTCCGTCAGCCAGTATTCACCCACCATGCGGCGGCTGGAACGCGTGCCGAGCTGCGGGTCGGTGAGGACGAGGAAGGCTTTTTCAAAACCGGGGACGTTCTTCTTATAAAATTCAATCGTCTTGCCGGCTATTTTGTGCCCTAACAGTTCAACGCGGGTTAGCTCCTCAACGTCAGTCTGGCTCTTGTTGGGGTAGCGGCTGTGGAACCAGACCACCGATTCCTGGTCGGGGAGGTTGCTGGTCATAAAGCCGCCCTGACCGCCGTATTCGTTGGCTTTGCGCATTATGTCCATAAATTCTTTCATGTTGTTATCGCGGAAGTCCGTCATCTTTTTATGGTCAACCCCCGCCACCCAGAAACAGACAGCCAGGTTGGCGATGCGGTAATGCGCCGGGATATCGGTTTCGCACTCGATGTCGGCGTAAGGGAAAAGGTCGCCGTCGCCGGTGGAATCAATCACTACTTTAGCGAGGATTGCCTGGCGGCCGGACTTGCTTTCAAAAATCACGCCCTTGCAGTGCTTGCCTTCCATGATGGGCTCGGTGCCCCAGGCGTGGAGGATAACCTTGACGCCGGCTTCCTCCATCATCTCGTTAAGGATGATTTTGGAGATTTCAGCGTCGATAAGCGCGGCGTAAGAAACGCGGTCGAGCCGCGCGTAGAAAAAGCTGCGTTTAAAGTAGTACTGCACGAGTTCTTTATCTAAAGAGCCCCAGTGCTCTTTCTTGGGCATATCTACAGCGTTGCGGGCAGCCAGGCGGTCAATCCATTCCTGGGTGATGCCGGCTATCTGCTGTTTGCCGGTTAAGTCCGCCAGCTGTGGAATAATGGTTACCAGGCCGCCGGTGCCCATGCCGCCCAGGTAGCCGTAACGCTCTATAAGAACGGTGTCGGCGCCGTTTCTAGCGGCAGCTACCGCTGCCCCAATGCCTCCCGGCCCGCCGCCAACGACTACAACGTCGCACTGGCGCATGACCTTGGTGTCCCTGGCTTTTTCACGGATGTAATTACCATTAGTCGCCATATCTCTAGCCTCCTGTATCAGGTTTACTATACTTGTTATACTATTCTAACCACAGCATATAAGATATTTCATTATACTGTCAAATAAACTAGTCCGATGCCGTTGACGCATTAACTGAATGAAGCAGGAGCTTGGCAAACCTGGTGATTAAGGCGATGCCGATGCCAACAGCAACGATGATTAAGAATATCCTGACGCCCAGCGTCGTCCAGCCGGCGGCTTCGCTGTTGGGAATGACGTCGAAGTTAAAGGGGAAAACAATCAGCAGGGTCAGCACCGAAGCCAGACTTAAGCCGTTCATTAAAAAGTGTATCGCATTACGCACGATTTTGTTGTTAACGATGATAAGCGCTATATTCCCGGCAATGGCAACCGCCAGCGCGGCATTAAGTACCGGCAGCCAGATGCTGATATCATTGGTGAAAAACGACTGCCACGTCCAGGATTTGGTTGCCGCATGGTAGGTGTAGTAGGCGATGTATTGGTGGAAGAAGTTGAAGGCTATCAGCAGGACAATACTCCAGAAGATGCCGAAAGACGGCCCTGCGATGCTTCTTTCCTGCCGGTAAACGGGATGGTGAACATGCGTTTTTACTTCGGGTTTTTCTTCAGGAGCGCCTGCGGCAATCGGGGTTGCTGCTGCTGCGGCCGCTTTGGCTGCCGGAGGCGCTTTAGCTTTTTTTCCCGGCGTAGGCGGGGGAGTGGATGATTTATCTGCCGTGACATCCGATATATTGAAGGTAATTCCGACCATCGCCTCGGCAATATCGCCGGCAAAGGGCAGCTTAAAGCGTTCCCCCTGGTAGGCTTTAGCCATTAGTATTAACCAGAGGACAAAACCGCAAATCCAGATAATGGTCGAGAAAACCCAACCGACCAAAGGTATCCAGCCGAAGATAGCGGTAAGTATGCTCAAGCCGCCAAAAACCACTATCGACTGGCAGGCGTGGAAGCGTATCCATTTGTTTTTCTGTTCCAGGACGAAGAAGACGATGCCGGTAACCCAGATACCCAGATAGCACAGCACCCCGACGACGTTTGAACTAAGGTTAATCGTGGATTCAGACGCCTGGTGTTTTTCTCGCTTTAGCTGTTCCTGGGCTTCAATGCGGGCTTTTTCTTCTTCATAAATCTTTTTCCGTTCACTAGATGTAAGCGGCATTAGATTTATACCTCCTTGTCAATTAGATACTCAATATTTAACCCTATTATACAACGATAATGATAATGAGGCTATATAGAAGGGGAGGAAAATAACACAGTTTTAGGGGTTGGGGTGATGTAAATGATACCTATTCGCCGATTTCTTTTTTACTCTATTGCTCCGGTTTTTGAAATAAGCAGCCGCTACGTTGATTGTACGTATCTTTACATAATAACTAATACGTATAAATACGCGTACCATATAGGTATATCGGTCATTGATATTTAAGTGGTATACTACCAATATAATAGTGGGTATATATTATGGTTTTTTACGTTCGGCACCCGCTTTTCCCCCCACAAAATACTACTTTTTCTATAATTCTGCGCCAAATTCTAGGTAACAATAGCGTTGTGAGACAAATTAACAAAATAATAAGACAGGAATGAAGCTATGGTAACGTTAACGATTGACGGCGAGCAAGTAACGGTTGCGGAAGGAACGACTATTATGGATGCGGCTAAACAGGTAAGCATCCGCATCCCTAGTTTATGCTATTTACAGGGGCTGATACCCCACGGCGCCTGCGGCGTCTGTGTAGTTGAAGTAGAAGGCGAGCGGACCATCACCCGTTCCTGCGTCCGGCCTGTCCAGCAGGGCATGAAGGTACACACCAATACCCCTACGTTAAGAAATATCCGTGAGATGCTGGTAGAACTCCTTCTTTCCAACCACCCCGCCGAGTGTTTTGTTTGTGAGAGAGGTGAAACCTGCGAGCTTAAAGACCTGGCGTCAACGCTGGGCGTTAAGGACATACGCTTTGATACCAAACCGCCGAAATTTGAAGTAGATGATTCCAGTGTATCCATTGTCCGCAACCCCAATAAATGCGTACTTTGTGGGCGTTGTATCCGTGTTTGCAGCGGCATACAAACCGTGGAGGCGATAGACTTTGTTAACCGGGGCGACACTTTGATTGTGGGGCCCGGTGCAGATAAAGGGTTGGGTGAAAGTAACTGCGTAAATTGCGGGCAGTGTATTCACGTTTGCCCGGTAGCAGCCATCACCGAAAAAAGCTGCATTAATGAAGTATGGGACGCCATTGATAACGCAGAAAAGCACGTCGTCGTTCAGGAAGCGCCAGCCGTACGCGTCGCCCTGGGCGAAGAACTTGGACTGCCTCCGGGGACTCTAGTCGCTGGAAAAATGCACACAGCTTTAAGGAAACTGGGTTTCGATACGGTTTTCGATACCAATTTCGCCGCCGATTTGACTATCATCGAGGAAGGTAACGAATTAGTAAAAAGGGTGAAGGAAGGCGGCACTTTACCGATGATTACCTCCTGCTGCCCCGGCTGGATAAAGTTCATGGAAGAATTTTACCCGGACCTGATACCCAATGTCTCCACCTGCAAGTCGCCGCAGCAGATGTTCGGGGCGCTGGCGAAAACCTATTTTGCCGGGGCGGCCAACATTGACCCTTCCCGGATAGTGTCGGTATCGGTGATGCCTTGCACTGCGAAGAAATATGAAGCCCAGAGGCCGGAAATGTGCAGCAGCGGATACCGGGATGTTGACTATGTGTTAACCACCCGCGAAATCGCCAGGATGATTCGGGAAGCGGGGATAAACTTTGCGGAACTGCCGGATAAACCCGCCGAAAGCCTTATGGGGGCTTATTCCGGGGCGGCAACGATATTCGGCACCACCGGTGGCGTCATGGAGGCGGCAATACGCTCGGCATATAAGATTATTACCGGCGAAGAATTGGAAAAAATAGACATCATGCCGGTTAGGGGTATGTCCGGTGTCAAGATAGCCACAGTGGAAATCGGCGGCTTAAAGGTCAAGGTTGCTGTAGCCCACGGGCTGGGCAATGCCCGCCCGATTTTAGACGAAATCCGTGCCGGTAAATCACCTTATCACTTTATTGAGATTATGGCTTGCCCTGGCGGCTGCGTCGGTGGCGGCGGACAACCCATCGGCTTCGATATGGCAATAAGAAGTTTACGCGGTGAAACTCTGTATTCAGAAGACAAATTCTCAACGGTACGTAAATCACACGAGAATCCGTCCATTAAGAAAATATATGAAGACTACCTGGCTGAACCGCTCGGCGAAAAATCACACCACCTGCTGCATACAAAATACACGCCGCAGGACAATGTATCTAAACTGAAGAATATACTGGCAAACTTAAAGAGCCGTTAGAAAGGAAACCGCGATGAAAAATATCACTTCAACTCTAGTAATCAGGAGAGAAGCCGTCTTAACCTTTGTGGTGCTGCTGGGTATAGCCATTGCCGCCCCGTTGGTCAAGCAGCAGTATATAACCGGCACCATCGTCAACGCGATGCTGTTAATCGGGACTGCCTGGCTTGGCGTAAGGGACGGCTTGCTTTTAGGTCTGATTCCCAGCTCGATGGCATTAGCCGCTGGCATGCTAAACCCGGCGCTAGCGCCGATGCTTCCATTTATCATAATAAGCAATGCCATCCTCGTCCTGACGTTCAGCTACTTGAGTAAGTTTAACTACTGGCTAGGCGCCGTAACCGCCGCGCTGTTGAAGTTCGGATTCCTTTACGGGACGAGCAGCATCGTCACCGGGCTGTTGCTGGATGAAAGGTTAGCGCCGTCGGTCGCCAATATGATGAGCTGGCCGCAGCTGGTTACCGCTTTAGCTGGCGGCATCGTCGCCTTTGGCACTATAACGTTACTCAAACGATATCAACCAAATAAAATCGACTAATACCCCCGGAGGAGTTAAATGACTACATCTGTTTTGGCGGGAGACATTAAAGGCTTTGAGAGTAAAGACCAAAAACTGAAACTCTACAATAAGTTGCAGGAAATCATCGATGGGCACCGCAACGCGGTAGGGGCTCCCATCCGTATCATGCAGTTGACTCAAGAATACTGCGGCTATCTGCCGCTGCCGGTTCTGGAGGTAATATCTAAAGAATTGGATATCTCTTTCAGCCAGCTATACAGCATACTTTCCTTCTACCACTTCTTCACTACAGTACCCAAAGGGAAATATGTTATTCAGGTTTGTAAAGGGACCGCCTGCTACGTCAAAGGTGGGCAAAAAATCCTCGATAGTTTACACAAGGAATTCAACCTGGCGCCGGGCGGGATTACCGCCGACGGCAAGTTCTCGCTGGACATGGTAAGGTGCCTGGGTTGCTGCGGCTTATCGCCCGTCATGGCGGTTGGCGATGATGTCTATCGTAAAGTAAAACCCGGCCAGATAAAAGATATACTGACCGGTTATAAATAGGAGATTGGCATATGAAGGCATTGGCATCCGTTGAAGCTTTTACGAAATTAAAAGATCAAATCTTAAAGAAACAGGCGAAAAACGAAGAGAAAATACAGGTTAAGGTGCATCTGGGCACCTGTGGTATATCCTCCGGCGCCGATAAAACGCTGGCGGCTTTTGAGAATGAAGTTGCCGGGCTTAAGTTAGATAACGTAATTGTTTCCAGGGCGTCGTGCATCGGGCATTGCGGCAAAGAGCCCACGGTAACGGTGATACACCCGCAACTGGGCAAGGTAATATACCACAGCCTGTCGGAAGATAAAGTCCACAAGGTAGTAGAGCAGCATTTTGTAAAGAACAAGGCGGTTGACGAATGGACGCTGGATGTCAACAGCCCTAGATTTAAACTGCAGGAGATAAGAGTCCTGCATAATCAAGATATCGACCCAATGAACATCGAAGAGTATATTGCCCGGGGTGGTTACGCCTCGCTGGCAAAGGTGCTCTTCGAGATGAAACCGGAAGATGTTGTAGATGAAATAAAGAGAGCAGGGCTGAAAGGCAGAGGCGGAGCGGGCTTCCCCACGGCGACGAAGTGGGAATTCGTGCGCAACGCCAAAGGTGAAGAAAAATACGTAGTCTGCAACGGCGATGAGGGTGACCCCGGAGCTTACATGAACCGTGCTGTTTTAGAAGGCAACCCGCACTCCATCGTGGAGGGCATGACCATCGCCGCCTATACCATCGGCAACGTACGCCGCGGTTTTGCTTACGTCCGCGCCGAGTATCCACTGGCTATTAGAACCCTTCAATTCGCTATTGATAAAGCTAAAGAATATGGTCTGCTGGGGAAAAATATACTGGGGACGGGGCTTGATTTCGACCTGGAGATATTCCCCGGAGCCGGGGCTTTTGTCTGCGGTGAGGAAACAGCCTTGCTGACTTCAATAGAAGGTAAACGGGGCACCCCAAAGCAAAGGCCGCCCTTCCCGGCCAACTCCGGCCTCTACGATAAGCCTACCGACCTCAACAACGTTGAAACTTACTCCAACATACCTCTTATTATTTTAAACGGCGCTGACTGGTTTGCCAGTGTCGGCAGCGAGAAAAGTAAAGGCACCAAGACCCTGTGCCTCGTTGGGAAGGTAAAGGATACAGGGCTAATCGAAGTACCGTTGGGAACGACGCTGGGCCAGATTATCTTCGACCTTGGCGGCGGCATTCAGAATGATAAAAAATTCAAAGGCGTCCAGATTGGTGGGCCTTCGGGTGGCGTTATTCCCGCCGAGTATTTGAATACACCAGTTGATTACGATTCCATTCCGCCCCTGGGAGCCATTATGGGCTCGGGCGGCATGGTAGTCATGGACGAGGACAGCTGTATGGTGGATGTTGCCAAATACTTCCTCGACTTCACCAAGGGAGAGTCCTGCGGCAAGTGTATTTCCTGCCGCGTCGGCAATCCCAAGATGTACGATATCCTCGGTAAAATCAGCGAGGGCAAAGCCACGATGAATGACCTCAACGTGCTGGAAGAGCTTGCTGGGCTGATTAAGAGCGCTTCCATTTGCGGATTGGGTCAGACTTCCCCGAATCCCGTGCTGACCACCCTGCGCTATTTCAGAGACGAATACGAAGCGCACATTATCGATGAGAAATGCCCCTCGGCGGTCTGCCAGGCGCTTTTCAAAGCCCCCTGCCAGCATACCTGCCCGGCGGGGCTTGACGTCCCCGGCTATACTTCGCTGATAAAAGAAGGCAAATACGAAGAAGCCTTTAAGGTCATTATGCAGAAAATGCCCTTCCCACTTAGTGTGGGCAGGGTGTGCCCGGCTCCCTGCGAGAGAAAATGCCAGCGGAGCCAGGTGGACGAAGCCGTGGCAATAAGACATCTGAAGAGATTCGCGGCTGATTATGCTTACGAGCACGATATCGAGTACCACCCCGAGATTAAGAGCTGGAAAACAGAAAAGGTGGCGATTATCGGGGCAGGGCCTGCCGGACTCTCCGCCGCCTGGGATTTATCGATAGAAGGCTATCACGTCACCGTTTTTGAAGCGCTGCCGGTTGCCGGCGGCATGTTGGCGGTAGGCATTCCGGAATACCGGCTGCCTAATAAATATCTTAACTGGGAAATTGAGAAGATTTTAAACCTTGGAGTTGACCTGAAGCTTAATACCCGCGTTGAAGACGTGCAGTCGCTCTTTAAGCAGGGCTATAATGCCGTGCTGATTGCCGTGGGTGCGCATAAAGGCAATAACCTAGGGATACCGGGAGAAGACCTGAACGGCGTGATTGATGCGATTGATTTTCTACGCGGCATTCACATGGGCGAGTCGATTAAAGTAGGGCAGAGGGTGAGTATCATTGGCGGAGGAAACTCAGCCATTGACGCGGCGCGGGTGGCTATCCGCAAGGGCGCTAAAGAGGTCAACATCCTCTATCGCCGTGAGAAGGGCGACATGCCGGCGGACGAAGACGAAATCATTTCAGCCCAGCAAGAAGGGGTACACATCCACCAGTTAACCACCCCGACGAAGATTATTGGAGAAAACGGGCATATCACCGGCGTTCAATGCATCCGGATGGAACCTAAAGAATTCGGCAAATCCGGCCGCAGGAATCCCAGCCCGATTAGCGGCTCGGAATACATCGTCAAAGCCGATATGCTGATTGAAGCCATCGGGCAGGAACCGGATACGCAGAATATGAAACTCGGTGAAACCCAGCGGGCCAAAAACGGCAGAATCGTTGCCGACAGCCGAACGCTCCTGACGGGAAGCAAGGGGATCTTTGTGGCGGGTGATGCCTTCACCGGTCCGGCTACGGTAATCGAAGCGGTAGCCTCGGGACAGCGAGCCGCCTCGTCCATACGTAGATATCTTAGAGGGCAGGAGCTATCGCCTCTGGTATCGCGCAATGGTCATAAGTCGGTTGAAATTTCCGATAAATTGCCCGATGAAGCCGATACCAAGGAAAGACCGAGGATTGGCATTCACGAGATACCATTGAAAGAAAGAAAAGCCTCGTTTGAAGAAGCGATTATGCCTTACTCGATGGAAGAAGCCAGGATAGAAGCCTCGCGGTGCCTTAGATGCGACCTTGAGGCTGAAGAATAAAAGCCTATTAAATAGTATTTTACTAGGAAACTAATTGAGAATATCTTGTTTGGCATCCAAGATATTTGACTGTAAAAATGTCGCTAAATTGATACTATGATTAGTGATTTTTAATTTCCGCCGGATTTTTTCCCGGTGATGGTTTATCGTGGCTTCGGCAACCCCTCTCATTGCGGCAATTTCTTTAGTGCCCATACCATTACGAATCATATTACAGATGACATTTTCCGTGGGCGTTAAGGACTGATAGGCAAGCGATAATTTACTAATGAACGGCGATGTAATGTCTTGCAAGTTCTTTTTTAACAGTTCCAAGTAATTCCCTTGAGCCTGCGATAACTGGGGAGTCAGGGCGTTAAGAATGGGCATCAGGATTTTTTCAACATTCATCATAATATCGCGGTGGATTTCCTGTTTCTCCTGTTCGATGCGCGCCATTAAAGTCCGTAAAGCGGTATTGGTTTCCTGCAAAGCTTTCCGCTCTAGTGTTAATTGTCGGTTGGTTTCCAGTAATTCCAGGTCGGCGGAAATCCTGGTGGCAATAGTGCCGATTTGTTCGGCTACCGCATCCAGCAGGGCGCGTTCTTCCTTCATAAACGGGCCTTCGTCTGACGGCGGGCATTCTTCAAGATAGACAATACAGCATTCTCCAACCGGTTCATGATACATGTAGATTTGCGCTGATTGCCGCCAGTTGGTCATGGTGAATCCGTCGCTGGTGTAAGTTTTTCCTTTAAACAGTATTCGTGCAGCGGTTACTTCGGGGTACTGCCAGGAAAAGGGTAAAAAATTCACCAGTTCCTGGAGCAGGTTATCAAGTGAATCCAAATTGCGTTCCGCAAGCTGCGAGATGCCGTAGAGGCAGTTCAATTCTTTAATGCGCTCGTGTAAGGCTACTTCAACCTTATAGGTTTCGGTATCGCTAGGGAAGGGGATACGCCACAATTTGGCCAGGTCTTTCGGGATAAAAGAAGAAGACTCTCCAGAGTTTATTTTGCCGCCTTTATCAGTCATAGGCCCTTCAATCTAATGCCTATAAATAATAGGCATTATATACGTAATAATTCCGTATTTACTTAGACTATGTTATCAGTTATCGTAAGAGTAATCAAACGAACGTCTGCCGCAGGGGGTAATTATGCCATCCTCAACTTATGCTCAAATCCTGGAAAAACGCCGCAGTCAGCCCCAACAACTCATCGAGGCTATGCAGGATATCCAGGAAAAATTCGGTTATGTGTCTGAAGAAGCTATAAGAACTCTGTCCAATGAGCTTGGTGTGCCGCTTATTGATGTCTATAGGGTCGCTTCTTTCTATAAGGCTTTCAGATTGCAGCCCGCAGGCAAATATGTGCTTACGTTTTGTACCGGCACAGCCTGCCATGTGCGCAACTCCAAATTACTTATTGAGTATGCCATCGAACAATTAAGTATTAAGCCGGGCGAAGTAACCTCCGACGGGTTGTTTTCTATCGAATCGGTCAATTGCCTTGGCGCCTGCGCTCAAGGTCCCATTGTTGCCCAGAATGGCACGTATCATGACCACATGAATCCCTTGAAACTCCGTAAACTCATCGGGACTCTGCGTCAGAAAGCGGAGGTTAAGTAAATGCCCAGACTAAACAGCTACCGCGAATTGGAGCACCTGCGTGGTCAACTTACTGACCGGTTTGCCAAATACACCACCACGGTGATGGTGTGTGGCGGACCCGGTTGCCATGCCTCCCGTTCCAGGGAAGTCGTTGACGCATTAAGACGGGAACTGGCATCGCAGGGACTTGACTCACAAGTACGCCTGATAGTCACTGGTTGCCTTGGTTTTTGTGAGGAAGGGACTTTAATGGTTATTGAACCGGGCAATATTTGTTATTGCCGCATCTCTCCGGATGACGCGTATGAAATAGTTTCGCAAACATTAGCCGGGAAAAAAGTTATTGAAAGGCTCCTTTACACTGACCCCGGCACCGGCAAACATATAAAGACAATGGCAGAAATGCCATTTTATAAAAAACAGGATCAACAGATACTATCACATAACCGGCAGGTTGATTCCTGTTCGATTGAAGACTATATCGCTGTTGGAGGATATGCCGCGCTGGCGAAGGTACTAAAAGACCTCGCTCCTTTGGATGTTATCAATGAGATAAAAGCTGCAGGACTGCGTGGCAGGGGCGGTGGCGGTTTCCCAACGGGCCGTAAATGGTCGGAAGCCCAGGAAGCCCCCAGTGATGAGAAATATGTCATCTGCAACGCCGATGAAGGCGACCCCGGGGCATACATGGACCGCGGGGTACTTGAAGGTAATCCCCACCTTGTTTTAGAAGGTATGATGATTGGCGCCTGGGCAGTTGGCGCAAACAAGGGATATATTTATGTCCGTCATGAGTATCCGGTGGCCGTTGAACACTCACGCATTGCCGTCGAACAGGCTCGTGGGATGGGATTGCTTGGGAAAAATATCCTGGGTACTTCTTTTTCTTTCGATGTTGAAATCGCACGCGGCGGCGGGGCTTTCGTCTGCGGGGAATCTACCGCTCTCATGGCTTCAATAGAGGGTAAGGTAGGGGAGCCGCGCCCCAAGGACGTACACACCGTGGTTGATGGACTCTATCACAAACCCACAGTGCTGAATAATGTTGAAACATGGGCAAACGTGCCGGCAATTATGCTCAATGGCTCTAGTTGGTTTGCAAGTAAAGGAACGCGGGGCAGCAAAGGCACCAAAATCTTGGCGCTGACCGGCCGTATAAAAAACACCGGTTTGGTTGAAGTGCCCATGGGAATGCCTATCCATGAAGTTATCTATGACATCGGCGGGGGCGCGATGGATGGTAAAGCCATTAAAGCCGTCCAGATTGGCGGACCTTCCGGCGGCTGTCTATCCACCAAAGAATTCAATTTGCCCATAGACTTCGATGTTCTCTCACAGGCTGGCTCTATGGTAGGGTCGGGAGGCATGGTGGTTATGGACGAGAGCTCCTGCATGATTGATGTCGCCAAATATTTTTTAACCTTCCTTCAGGATGAGTCCTGCGGCAAATGCGTCCCGTGCCGTTTGGGCGTTGACCGGATGCTGGAAATCATTACCGATATCACCGAAGGCCGCGGCAAACCGGAACATATCCCCCTGCTTGAAGAGTTGGCTGATACGATATCTCAAACCGCTCTTTGCGGTCTGGGTAAAACCGCCCCGAATCCCGTCCTCACCACTCTGCGTTACTTCCGCAACGAATATGAAACGCACATTAAAGATAACAAATGCCCGGCGGGAGTTTGTAGGTCTTTAATTACTTACTCTATTGATTTTGCCAAATGCACTGGCTGCGGCGCGTGCGCACGTGTGTGTGTCCATAGTGCCATCAGCGGCACGAAAAAAGAACCTCACGTTATAAATACGGAGCTTTGTCAGAAGTGCGGTATCTGCCGCAGTGAATGTAAATTCGACGCTATCACGGTAGCTTAAGAAAGCGAGGCATCATTATGTTGCAGTACGTAAACGTCAGTATTAACGGAGCTATTATTCGTGCTGTTAAAGGGAATAGCATTCTGGACACTGCAATAGAATATGGTATCTGTATACCCCACCTGTGTCATAGCCGCAACCTTTCCGATATCGGCGCTTGCCGGCTTTGCGTAGTTGAACATATCGTAAACGGGCGCTCCAATATCACTACCTCCTGTACGCTTAAAGCCGAAGAAGGCATGGTTATCAGGGCTGACACTGAAAGAGTCAAAAAGCTGCGGCGTAATATCGCCGAACTGCTGGTAGCTCAGGCGCCCAACTCCCGCGCTATTCAGGATATGGCGGTGCGGTGTGGGGTTAAAGAGGTGCGTTATCCTTTCCGCAACGATGATTGCGTTCTCTGCGGACGCTGCGTGCGCGCCTGTAACGAGCTCTGGAAAGTCCATGCTAGGGGCTTTGTTGGTCGCGGCAAAGAACGCCACGTGGATTTCCCGTTTGGTAAAAGACCTGATTTTTGCATACAGTGTGGGGCTTGCATTCAACTTTGTCCGATGACAATAGTTCCCTGTGACGGACCGATGAAATCCGGCGAAGAACGCCTGTGTGGCAAGTGCGAGGCTCAATTGATGATTTCAGAAGATATGCCCGGCAATTGCACCTGGTGTAAACTCGGGGAGAGTATTGCCTGCGGACGCTATGTCTAAAAAGTAATCATTGACAGTGGTACGATTATCATAATATCATAAAAAAGAGTCTCTGGAGCTGTCTCACCTAAAGTCTCTAATGGGGATATGGTGAACAGTCGGTATCCTTCTCCTGAAGGATCAACGGTATTACTGGAAACGGTAATGCTTCCCGGTTGGAAAAGGAGAGAAGGTGAAGAAAGACTATTCAATAATAGCGCGCTTCTTTAGAAGTCGTGCTATTTTTTTATCTCCATCATCTGCTTTTCCTGCTGCCCGTTTCTCCAAAAATGAAAATAAAGTATCATAGAAATTGGGGGCATTATGAGTGACTTTGATATATATCTAAAAAAAGCGGGGGACTTCCACGGGCACATTTGCGCCGGCATCGCCTTAGGGACGAGGATATCACTGGCGGCGATGAAGCACCTGGGAATTGAGCCTGGCAAAAGAAACAAGAACCTGATCGTTTATGCCGAGATTGACCGCTGTATGACCGACGCCGTGCAAATCGTCACTGGTTGCACGCTGGGGCACCGCTCGCTAAAGTACGTAGACTACGGCAGGTTCGCTGCCACTTACGTGAACCTCGATACGGGGAAAGCAGTGCGGGGCACCGTTAAACAGTACTTTCCCAACGAAGACACTATTGAAAAAACTTTAGAAAAACTCGCCGCCATTCCCGACAACGAACTGGTAACATTGGAAGAAGTAAAGGTGGATATACCGGAGACGGACATGCCGGGCAGCCCCGTCCGCAAAGCCGAATGTGCCATCTGCGGCGAGCGGGTAATGGACGGGCGGGAGGTGCGCAACCAGGGCAAAGTACTCTGCCGCGCCTGCGCCGGCGAGAAAAAATATTACCGGGAGATAAAGTAGGTTGGACTTTGACAAGATTGACTGGAACGCCATGTGGAAGAAGGAAATAGGACGTTCCCATTTTGATGACACGATAGCCTCTAAAGAGATATGGGACAAACGGGCGGATGGCTTTTCCAAACGCATTAACCGCGTCATGGAAGGCGAGCCTTTGGACAAGGACGACTATATCTCCAAGATGCTCAACCGCATTGAGGTAAAGCCGGATTGGACGGTGCTGGATATCGGCTGTGGGCCGGGCACGCTAACTATTCCCCTGGCGAAAAAAGCCAAAAGCGTAACCGCGCTGGATATCTCGTCGGAGATGCTGAAGAATCTTAAGCTCAACGCGGAGAAAATTGGTCTAAATAATGTCTCGTATATAAACTCGTCGTGGCAGGATGCTTTTACTAATGGCAGCGTTGCCAAGCACGACGTTGTTGTTGCCTCTCGCTCATTGATGGGGGGTGAAATGAAAACTGCACTGTCTCATATCATCGCGGTTGCCGGCAGGGCGGCGTATCTCACCTTCCCGGTTGTCCACCTGCCTTTCGACTTCGAGGTTTTTAAAGCGATAGGCAGGAATAAGAAAAAACACCCTCCGTATATTTACCTGATGAATATGCTTTACCAGATGGGTGTCACCGCCAACGTGGAATTACTCTACTCGAAAGTCGTCGTTCAGTTTAAAGATTTTGAGGACGCCGTTAAACACGTTGCCTGGCGTACCGACCCGTTTACGCCTAAAGAACTGGAAAAATTTGAAGCTTTTTTCAATGAAAGATTCGCCGACCAAAAAACCTCGCCGGTCCTTACTCACGAGGGGAAGTCTGTCTGGGCGTTAATCTGGTGGCGGGTTGATAATTAAATAATAGGTAGTGAAATAAATGGTGAGCCGCGGAGGACTCGAACCTCCAACCTGATGATTAAGAGTCATCTGCTCTGCCAGTTGAGCTAGCGGCCCGTACTAAACATTTTAACATTATATAAAATGCGGTGACAAGCTGTTATTGCCAAAAGAATAAGCCCCCGGGTTGTAATGCCAGAGGGCTTTTTTATCATCAGGTGTTAGCGTGTTAATTATTAATTCTGGATATTTGCCCAGAGCCTGACATCCTGTACCATGGTTAACAGGCTTCCGTCCTCCGTCATAATGTCCCTGACGGTAGTGTCCGGATGCTCTAGGCGGAACTGCTTAATTATTTCTTCTTGTTCTTTTTCTGGGCGGTTCGCCATATTTTCCGTGGCATTCTTCCCATTATTCTTCTTTTTCCTGAACCACAAAATCAGCATGATAACCTTTCTAAGAAACCTTCATTGTCTAGAGATTAATTAGCGTTGACGCGGATATCGGTGAATGGG
>JAQTMM010000008.1 GCA_028714335.1 Dehalococcoidales bacterium | reverse complement strand
CTTAAGGGGATATCCAAGCCTTTGGTTATTGCTTCCAGCGCTTCACGCGGGAGATAGCCGACAGCTGACTGGGTATCGTGCAGAATATCAATCAGCGCCGATTTATCGTTCTGGTATTTTTTTAATAGCTGCTTTACTTCGTCTTTAAGCTTATTTTCGGCCATGTTTTGTTTTCTCCAGTAGTTTTTGATATTCCAGTTCAACGCGCTTTTGGATTTTGGCTATTACGTCATCGCTTAGGTGACGGAACCTGCCTTGTCCCTTTAAATAATCGGTTACCGGGCGTAATTGAGGCACTTCAACGGTCATTTTATAAACGCCGTTTTCAACCTCAAAAAGCGGGAAGACGCCTGTTTGAACGGCAAGACGGGCGTACTGGTTTATCGTATCGGTTCCGGTACGCCAGCCTGTAGGACAAACAGACAGAACATGCAGATATGCCGGTCCGGGCATCGCTACGGCTTTAGCCACTTTCGTCATCAGGTCGAAGGGATAACCGTGCGTCGCTGTAGCTACGTAGGGTACGTTATGAGCGGCGGCGATTTCCGGCATATTCTTCTTCCAACTGAACTGCCCAATGCTTTTCTTGCCTGCCGGCGAGGTAGTGGTAGCGGCGCCGAAAGGCGTAGAAGAGGAACGCTGGATGCCGGTGTTCATATAAGCTTCATTGTCAAAGCAGATGTAGGTAAAATCATGACCGCGTTCTAACGCGCCGGATAGTGCCTGTAAACCGATGTCGCTGGTGCCGCCGTCTCCACCGATGGCTACTATTTTAGTATCCTTTGGTATTAAACCACCCTTGCGCCGCATGGCTTTATAGGCGGCTTCAACGCCGGAGGCTACCGCGGCGGTATTTTCGAATAACGTGTGAATCCAGGGTATTTGCCAGGCAACGTTGGGGAACTGCCCGCCGAAGATTTCTGCGCAGCCGGTGGCGTTAACAACTATTATATTGTTGTCCACCGCTTTAAAAGCCTGGCGGATAGCTAACGCCTCACCGCAGCCGATGCAGGCGCGGTGCCCTGCCGTAAACTTTTCTTCCTTATTTATAAGTCGGGGGACGTAAACTGCGTATTTTTCCATTATCCTCTCACCCCGTAAATCTCGTATTCGTTCTTACTGCCTTTTTCGGCGATTCCAACACCCTGTTTAATGATGTTCTTAAAGTCGGATACCGTGGTATCTCTGCCGCCCAGGCTGATAACGTAGTTAACGACATTGGGTTTTTTCGCCTGGTTATAGAGAGCGGCTTTAACTTCGGAGGCTATCGGTCCGCCCGGCCCGCCAAAGGATATCGCCCTATCCATGACGATGAGTACGTCGGCGCCCTTAACGGCTTCCCGTAATTCTTCAAACGGGAATGGGCGCCAGAGGCGTATCCTTACCTGCCCGACATCCATACCCTCTTTCTTTAACTCGTCAACGGCAACGGAAGCTGTCTCACCGCTGCTGCCAACGGTTAAGATGAGGGTTTTGGCTCCGTCAGATTGATACTTCTCGATGGGTTCGTATTTCCTACCGAATATTTTATTAAATTCATCCCAGGCTTGCAGAATGACCTTTTTGGAATTCTGGATATTAACTTCCTGTGCCCATTTGGTCTCCATGAAGATAGCCGGGGCGGCGAATCCGCCCATAGCCACCGGTTTATCGGGGTTCAGGGGTAGAGGAAATCTATTTTTGGGCAGATATTTATCTACTTCTGCCTGGTCAGGTATCATTATCGGCTCTACAACGTGAGTCAGGTTAAAGCCGTCCAGATGCACCATCACCGGTAGCAGTACCTGCGGGTCTTCACCTACTCTAAAAGAGATGATGGTGTTATCCACGGCTTGCTGGCCGTTTTCCGTGATTATCTGAATCCAGCCGGTATCGCGGACGGACATCATATCAGAATGGTCGCACCAGATACTTAACGGCGCCGAAAGAGAACGGTTGGCTACTGCCATGATAACTGGCAGTCGCATTGCCGACGCAACATAGACGACTTCATTCATAAGCGCTAAACCCTGGCTTGCCGTAGCGGTGAAAGTGCGCGCGCCGGTAGCCGCCGAGCCTAAACAAGCACTCATAGCGGAATGCTCCGATTCTACCGGTATATACTCGGCATCCAGTTCGCCGTTGGCTACGAGTTCGGCTAGGTGTTCGACGATATGAGTTTGCGGGGTAATGGGATATGCTGCGATGACATCGGGGTTGCATAACTTGACTGCATCAGCTACTGCGATGGAAACTTCAACGCCTATTCTGGTTGCCATTACTCCACCTCCTCAACCATTGTTATTACCTTTGTCCAGCACTCACGGGCGCAGACCCCGCAGCCTTTGCAGTAAAACAGGTCGGCTTCAAAGTATCCGTCTTTGTTTTTATCGATACAGCCTTCCGGACAGTACAACGAGCAAAGTCCGCACTTAATGCATTTATTAAAATTATAGGTCGGGCGCTGGGAACGCCAGGTGCCACTCTCGTAAGCTTTAGCTCCGCCAGGCTCGGTAACGATACAACCTATTTCCACATCTTTCCAGGTCATCTCATTTTCGGATTTTGCCATTTGCTGCTCCTAAACTGCTACTTGTTCGTAACCGGTTTCCATTGCTTTTATGTTACGATCGGCTATCTTGCCGAAGCGTAATTCAATTGGTTCATTTATGGACTTTTTGTCAATAACATTGGTTATCTTAATGACTGCGCCCAGCATGGTGGTATTGACGATATTGACCCCCAAAACTTCGCGGGCGATTTTACTGGCGTTTACCGTAGCCACGGGATAATCAATCTTGAATTCGGATTTGATTCCACCGGCGGATTTTCTCGTATTAACGATGACATATCCACCCTTTTTCAGCCCGGAGGTCACATTAACTTTGTCGAGGAGGCTGGGGTCAAGGACAACGACGTAATCAGGTTCGGTGATATCTGCTCTTATGCGTACCGGTTTTTTACTGTCAACGCGGTTGAAGGCTTGAACAGGCGCTCCTCGTCTTTCAGGTCCAAAACTAGGGAAGGCTTGGGCGTATTTACCTTCTGCGATAGCTGCCCGAGCCAGCATTTCAGTCGTCGTTACCGCGCCCTGACCGCCACGCCCATGCCACCGGATTTCGACTAGGCTTTTTTCTTGAGTCATATCTGCTCCGTAACTAAAAACTGCCCCTGGAGCGACTCGAACGCTCGCAACCAGCTCCGGAGGCTGGCGCTCTATCCACCTGAGCTACAGGGGCTAATTACTAAAATTATACGATAAATCGTGATTAGTTCGCAACAGAATTAATTCTATTTTTAAATAAAAATTGATAACATGTGCCATATTGATGAACGTAATGGATGGAAAGATCTGCAATGCAGAATAGAAGTGACTTACTTTATTTGTTTAGCAAACCATCTTCTTAAAATAAACGGTGGGATGATGGCGGTTACAATACTCATAATGACCAGCGCGGTGTAAGTGTTTTGCGTTATTAAATTTTGATCTAATCCGATAAGGGCGATAATCATAGCAACTTCTGCGCGTGGCGACATGCCAATCCCGATGGTTAATGAATCCTTCAAGCTCATCTTTTGCAGAAATGCTGGCAGCCCGCATCCGATGAGTTTAGTGACCAAAGCCACCACAATCAAAACTACCACGAACCAGATAACAAAGGTGTTAACACTGCGTAAGTCCATAATAATTCCCAGTGAGACGAAGAAAATTGAAGCGAATATAATTTGAAGATGTTCTGCGCCTTCTCTAAACACATGGCCATGCGTTAGTTTTACACGGGCAAATGAAGCTCCGGCAAGGAACGAGCCGACGATGGCGGATAATCCGACCAACCTGGCTGCCACGGCATAAAGAAAAGCAATCATAATTGTGGCGATGAAGATTGATTCAGGGAATTTTTTGCACATCTCCATGCGATCTAATCGTACTAATAACTTGCTAAAAATAAACTTGCCGGCCAGAATTCCCGCGATGATAAATCCAATCGCTTTAGCCGTGGTGACAAGTATGATAGTGGCAGATAAATCACCTGTGACCATCCCTTCGGTAACCGATAGCGCTAATAAAGCCAGTACATCATCAATTACCGCCGCGCCAATAATCGCTTTGGCGACGGTTGTTTGCAGTTTCCCCATTTCCCGCAGTACATTAGCCGTCAGTGCAATGCTGGTGGCGGTAAGCGCGGTGCCGATAAAGATTGCTTCTTTGAAATCAAACCCGCATACTATGGCTAAAAAGTAACCGCAAACAGCTGGCACGATAACGCCAAATAAAGCGATGATGAAATACTTGACTTTAAATATATCGCTGATATTGAACTCAAGCCCAATAGTGAACAACAGAACAATGGCGCCGAGGTGTGCCAGGCTGGAAACAAAGTCGGTGTAAGTTATCCAGTTAAGCAGGCTGGGACCTACGATTATACCGGCGATAATAATACCGACTACTGCCGATTGATTTATACGGTATGCAATCAAATAACCTGCCAAAGCTACAAACATCAACAGGCTCATCTGGAATTCTGTACTTTGGATGATTAATTCCATATAAAAATAGTATAACAATATCTGTTTATTTTGCCAATTCCTTTTATGATATATGTAAATATTGACTTTTTTACCTCATGACTATTAAAGTAACGTAGGCAGACACTAGTAATCCATCTCAAGGAGTTGCTATGGCTGATACAAAATCAAAAAGCAAACAAAAAAGTGATACTACATCTAAAGTAACAGTGTCAGGGGTTACCTTTAAATGCCGTCTTTGTGAAAAACAAAAACCGATATCCGAGATAAAGGTTGTCAGGCGGTTCCGACCTGTGTTATTTGTCTGTCAGGATTGTGAAAAATCCTTATAGTATCATCAATCATTAAGAGGTTGTTATGTCACAGGAACTTGGGAAAATAGAAAAAATGCCGATAGAAAGTTACAAAAAAGGACGAAAAATCTTTTTTATCCCGGTCATCTATGGTAATGAAGGTTTACCGGAAGACTTTCTCAAGAAGCTTAACCAGTACTGGGAACAAGTTGAAAAGCAAATCATAGATTTGTCTCTTAAGCTTGGCGATGTAAAAAAAATTTAC
Source organism: Dehalococcoidales bacterium (assembly GCA_028714335.1). Classification (GTDB taxonomy): domain Bacteria; phylum Chloroflexota; class Dehalococcoidia; order Dehalococcoidales; family RBG-16-60-22; genus RBG-13-51-18. The sequence goes on along the minus strand of JAQTMM010000008.1, from coordinate 39,806 downwards.
CATGAGCTTATTGCCGTCTCCGGCGAAGAAGGGAATAACACATTAAAGGACCTGGATGCATCGGGGTATAAAGTTGCCAAAGCCTGTCTGGATAAAAAAGCCCAGCTGGAAGCGTTAGAGGACATTGACTACCTAACGGAGTATATGGATTGGAGCCGTTGTTTATTGGTTGGTCTGCAAAACCCAAAGGTTCTTGAAAAAGTTTACAATTCATATAATGAAGTCAGTAAAAAACGTAATGAAGCCATGTCCAGAAAAATAGATGAGACGTTAAAAGAAAATGAAATAGGGTTGGTTTTCCTGCGGGAAAATCACCAGGTTCAGTTTCCTACCGATATACAGATTTTCTACGTTTCCCCGCCCGCCCTGGATGATATTAAGCGCTGGCTTAGGGAACACGAGCAGAATATAGCTGAAAAACCAGCCGAAGAGAAACCCGAGGATAAACCCGAAAAAGAAAAGAAATAAATTAAACCTTTACCATTGGACGCTCAATTGTTTGACGCACGGCTTTTTTCCCCGGTACTTCTGGTGACTGATTATACACAGTACCGCACTGTAAACAGGTAATTTGTTCTCCGTCAAAGTCTCTTTCTAAAAACAGGTCGCCGCCGCAACGTTTGCATCCCTTGAACTTAATAATATCCATCTTTCCTTTTGGCCCTTCCCGACAAACGTTACAAATATTATGATTTACATTATGTTATCTTCGTTGTATCACTAAAACATCACATTATTCGTCTTGGTTATCACAAAATAGTCACAAAATCTTTTTTGACATTCTAGACACGAATAGCATAAAATTGCGCCAGAAACAATATAATATTTTGGTTGATACTACCTTCAGGAGATGTAACAATGTCTGGAAAATATGATAAGTACGTTTCCAATCCTCCCCACCTGCGGATGCAGATGAAATCTGATAAAAGCACTATCTTTGATGGCCTGTGGGTAAGTCCTCAACTTATCAACTATAACTTCACTTTTGGCCATCAGATAGTAAGGAAACCCTTCAAAGGTGATAATCCCGCTCATATCCATAATTTCCACGAGGTTTTAGCCTGGTACGGCACTAATCCGGAAGACCCTGATGATTTCGGCGGCGAGGTCGTATTTTACCTGGGTGAAGAACTGGAAAAGCACGTTTTTACCAAGCCCACGGTTCTCTCACTGCCGCCGGGATTTGTGCATTGCCCGATGGAAATTACCCGCATTGACCGCCCTATTATCCAGATAGAAATGATGATGGCGCCTGCCGACGGTTCGCAGCCGACCAGGGAGCCTTTTTTCGATAAAGACAAAGACTTTAGACCTGACTTGGTGATGGATGTCACCAATTTCTCGCTTCCCAAGGAAAACTAATATTTATAGGAAGGAAGTAGTACAATGCCAGCAAATATGCCAGAAAATTGGGCTCAAATGACGTCAGAGGAAAAACGCCAATACCGGCTAAATAAAACCCTCGATACATCTGTAATGAAATTCCCCACACCGGAAGCCGAAAAGGCTTACAAGATAAGACAGCAACGTATGGTTGACGTTTATAACGTTAAAGAACCGGATAGAGTGCCGGTCAATCTGCCGGTAGGCAATATCGCCATGAAAATGTACGGCATTACGGCTTACGACGCCATGTATAATCCGGAAAAAGCCTATGAGGCTGCCGCCAAGTTCAATGAAAAGTACGGCGCGGAACTTGAAGCCAATGCCATGCCATGGGCGATGCCGGGTAAAGTACTGGATCTTCTAGATTATAAACTTTACGCCTGGCCGGGACACGGCTTAGCCAAGGACGGCTCCAGCTGGCAGTTCAAAGAGGGCGAATACATGACAGCCGACGAATATGGCGATCTCATCCGCGACCCCTCTGATTTCTGGATTCGCAAGTATTTACCGCGCGCCTTCGGCACCTTCGCCCCGATGGGCATGTTCCAGCCCTTCACCAACATTACCGAGAACGTGCACGTTATGCAGTTTATGCCTCTGGCCATGCCGGCGGTTCAGGAAATGCTCCAGAAACTAATCGATGTTGGCAAAGAATTCCAAAACGCCATGCAATTGACGGCAAAGGCGATGAGCGGTATGAATATGCCCAACACTATGAGTTTAAGCGGTGTTACCTTCGCTAAAGCCCCCTTCGACATTCTTGGTGATACACTACGTGGCACCACCGGTATCATGAAAGATACCTTCCGCTATCCCGACAAACTACTTAAAGCGTTGGACGTGGTTGCCGACTTTCAGATTAACACTATCTTGAATTCACCTAATATTGCCAACATGCTAATTGTTACCTATCCTCTCCACAAAGGAGCCGATGGCTGGATGTCACAGAAATCTTTCGATACTTTTTACTGGCCTTCTCTAAAGAAGGTTATGGACGCTTTAATCAATGAAGGACTAATCCAGAGCATGTTCGCCGAGGGCAGCTTTGATACCCGCCTCAAATACGTTGACCAGTTCCCCAAGGGTTCGGTACTCTGGTATTTCGACCGCACGGATATCTTTAATGCTAAGAAATTGTTGGGCCACAAATATTGTTTGCAGGGCAACATTCCCACCTCAATGCTCGTTATGGCTGACCCTAAAGACGTTAAAGAGTATTGCCGTAAACTTATACAGGAAGTGGGTAAAGGCGGCGGTTACATACTTTCTGCGGGCGCCACTCCAGATAATCCCAAACTGGAAAATTTGCAAGCCATTATGGAAGCCGTTAGGGAATACGGTTTCTATAAAAAATAGAAATAAGTTGATTTCACATCAAGCCGGCTGTCTATCAAAGATGACCGGCTTGATGTTTTTCTATTGAGCATTAGGTATGGTGTATTGTAAAATACAATCAGTTTTTGTGTTTCATTGAGGAGTTTTATGAGTCCTATCCCTAAGCGTTATGAAAGCGCTAGCGTAGAATCTAAATGGCAACAATACTGGGAAGACAACGGTATTTACCAGTTCAAACAGGATGACAACCGCCCGGTTTACTCTATAGATACTCCACCCCCTACTGTATCCGGCGATTTGCATCTGGGGCATTGTTATTCGTACAGCCACCCCGATTTTTATATCCGTTTCCAGCGCATGAACGGCAAGAATATCTTCTATCCGATAGGCTGGGACGATAATGGCCTGCCCACCGAACGCCTCGTAGAAAAACGCATGGGCGTTTCTCCGGAGAAGGTCGGGGCGGAAGCGTTTCTTAAAGCCATTAAAGAAACAAGCCAACAGTTGGAAAAGAATTACGAACAACTCTGGCGGCGTATCGGGTTGAGCGTTGACTGGCGTTATACTTATTCTACCATTAACGATTCTGCCCGTAAGATAGCACAGTACTCGTTTATTGATTTGTATAAGCAAGGTAAGGTTTACCGTGACTCTGCGCCGACTATCTGGTGCCCGACGTGTAAGACAGCTCTGGCACAGGCAGAAGTTTCCGACCTGCAACGCGAGACCAACTTCATCACCATTGCTTTTCATTTAGATAATGGCGACGTGCTGCCAATCTCTACCACCCGCCCGGAACTCTTACCGGCATGCGTGGCAATATTCGTTAACCCCTCTGATAAACGACACAGCCACCTTATCGGGAAAATAGCTGTGACTCCGGTGTTCAATAAAGAAGTACCTATCCTCGGCGACCCTAAAGCCGACCCAGAAAAAGGCACTGGCATCGTAATGTGCTGCACCTTTGGCGACACCACCGACATCAAGTGGTGGCGGGAGCATAAACTGCCACTTATCAGTGTTATTGATCGTGGCGGACGTCTTAATAGCGACGGTGGCTTCCTCTCCGGCATGACTATCAAAGAGGCACGCAAACGCATTATCGAGGAGATGAACAATAACAATCTTGTGCTGGATAAAAAAGTCACTCCCCAGACCGTCAGCATGCACGACCGCTGTGATACTCCTATTGAATACATGGAAACCAAACAGTGGTTTATCCGGGTCCTTGATGAAAAAGAAAGGCTCATTGAGGCTGGCAATCAAATCAAATGGTACCCGTCTTATATGCACGCCCGTTATGAAGACTGGGTAAGAAATCTTGAATGGGATTGGTGTATATCCCGCCAGCGTTATCATGGCGTGCCCTTCCCCGTCTGGTATTGCACAAAATGCGAATCTGTGCATCTGGCGGATATTTCCGAGCTTCCGGTTGACCCGCGCATAACCAAACCCAAAAATCCATGCTCTTGCGGTAGTACTGATTTTGTAGCGGAAGATAGCGTACTGGACACTTGGGGCACTTCTTCGATGACTCCCCAAGTTGCCAGCCGTTGGCTGGATGAACCCGACCTCTTTAAAAAGGTTTACCCGATGTCAGTGCGCCCTCAAGCCCACGATATCATCCGTACCTGGGCTTTTTATACTATCGTTAAGTCACTTTACCACGAAAATAAAGTCCCCTGGTCGAACATCGTCATATCCGGCCACGGACTCTCTCCAGAAGGACACAAGGTAAGTAAGTCCAAGGGCAATACTTCCGACCCCAATATTATGATGGAAAAATATTCTGCCGACGCTATACGTTACTGGGCGGCGTCCTCCAAGCTTGGCGAAGACTCAATGATAAGCGAAGAGAAAATCGCTTCGGGGCATAAATTAGTAAACAAACTCTGGAACGTCACCAGCTTTTCTTACCAGTTCTTAGAGAATTACACTCCTCCTGCTAATCCCCCTGCCCTGCTACCGACGGATAAGTGGATACTCTCAAAACTTAACAACCTGATACCTGAAGTCACTAAAGACTTTGAACAATACAACCATGCCTCGGCGAAGAATCGCACTGAAGAATTTTTCTGGGATATTTTCACGGATAACTATATGGAGATGGTGAAAACCCGTTTATATGATTCACCGGATAACTCTATCGAAAAAGAATCGGCAAAATATACTCTGTACACCGTTCTCTCTACGATAATCCAACTTTTTGCCCCAATAATCCCCTATGTCACCGAAGAGATTTATCAGACTGTTTTTAAGAAAGATAAAGCCGTAACTTCGATACATATTTCATCGTGGCCCCAAGCGCAGGAGGCATTAAACGATAACACTGCAGATACCACCGGCGATATGCTTATTGAGATTGCTACGGCGGTACGCCGTTACAAGTCTGAAAAGAAAGTCCCGATGGGCTCTTCTCTTGAGAAACTTAAAATAGCTGTGCTTAGAGAAGAAAATACGGAAATCTTAAAGAAGTGCCTGATAGATATTAAGAGCGTTACCCGCGCCCAGCAAATTGATATTGCCACTGCCAAGATTGATGCCGCTGTGGCAATTCAAGAAATTAGTTGACGATTTAGCCTGCGGCTAAGGGTACTTCTACTTCAATATTGTTGTACAGCGTTTTATCCAGAGTCAATTCAATGCTGCCGGTACTAATCGTTATAATGCGTTCGCGGGACGTTATAATCACTTTGTCGATAGAGATGTCACACCCTACGGCAATCCCTAAAATACCCAAAAAGCGTTGTTCAGTGTCTTTGGCGTGTATTTGAACGATTTTCCCTTTTTCACCTTCATTTAAGTCATAGATAGACCTGATAAATTTGTTTTGTTGTAAGTTCAACATTTTTTCACCTCTTGCTCTATATAACGTTTTCCGTTAAAATTTGTTAGTTATGGAGAGGTGTCCGAGTGGTTGATGGTGCCGCTCTCGAAAAGCGGTCTTCGCGCAAGCGGAGCGTGGGTTCGAATCCCACCCTCTCCGCCATTTAGTCCGACTATTAATCAAATACAAAAATCTGCTACAATAATATATCTGCGGAGAGATGCTGGAGTGGACGATCAGGCACGCCTGGAGAGCGTGTGTAGCTTTTTGCTACCGTGGGTTCGAATCCCACTCTCTCCGCCATTCTTTTAATTAATCCCCCTTTGTACTTATCAATTTTTATTTCTTGTGTTAGAATGAAATTGCTTTGAACAAAGATACTAAGTATTGGGTTGGCTTTAATAACATACCTGGAATCGGCCGCGTCAGGTTAGGTCAACTTGAAAGCTATTTCGGCAATTTGGAATCGGCCTGGAATGCCCCGTTTGGCGAGATAAAGCGAGCCGGACTGGATAGCCCTGCCCTGCGTACTATTGATGAATGGCGCTCTAAAATATCCCCCGATGATGAAATGGAAGAGTTGGAGCATTTTCATGTCCAGATACTCACCTGCAAGGATGAAAAATACCCCAAACGCCTTAAAGAAATTTACGATTATCCTCCGGTAATCTACGTTAAAGGCTCTGTGCTACCCGAAGACGAATGGTGTCTGGCAGTTGTCGGCACAAGGCGCGCCACAGTCTATGGCAGGCAGATTACCGAAGAGATAGTTTCGGATCTTGCCCGCAATAAAATAACTATCGTTAGCGGGTTGGCTAAGGGCATTGATACTGTCGCCCACCGCAGCGCTCTAGAAGCCGGCGGCAGGACTTTAGCCGTTTTCGCCAGCGGTTTGGATATCATTTATCCACCGGAAAATGAAAAACTGGCCAAAAACATTATTGAGAACGGCGCTGTCATCAGTGAATATCCTCTGGGTATGAAACCACGCGCGGAGAATTTCCCACGGCGCAACCGGATATTAAGCGGTTTAAGCCTGGGCGTACTGGTCACCGAGGCCGATGAAAACAGCGGCGCTTTAATCACCACCCGTGACGCCGTGGAACAAAACCGCGAGGTTTTTGCTGTACCCGGCAGTATTTTATCCCCGTCCAGCCGCGGCACCAACCGCCTTATCCAAAACGGCGAAGCGAAACTGGTACGCAATTATTCTGATATTCTGGAAGAATTAAACCTGACTACCGTCGCCCGGCAGATAGAAATGCGTGAGTTGCTGCCTGAAACAGAAACAGAATCAATGCTTATCAGCCAGCTTACCGCCGAGCCGTCTCACATAGATGAAGTATGTCGCAAGAGCGGCCTGCCTGCGGCAACGGTCAGCAGCACTTTAGCCATGATGGAGCTCAAAGGATTAGTTAAACAGGTAGGAGTTATGAATTACGTGTTATCGAGAGAAATGCGGCAGGAATATAGAGTAAGAGTTGAATGATATGGCAAAAAATCTTGTTATCGTTGAGTCCCCGGCCAAAACCAGAACGCTTAGTAAAATCTTGGGTAAAAATTACATCATCATGGCTTCACTTGGCCATGTTAGAGACCTTCCCCGGAGCCAGATGGGACTGGATATTGAAAACGGCTTTACGCCTAAATACGTTGTACCCAAGCAAAAAACCAAGCTGGTTAATGATATTAAACAAGCCACTAAAGATGCTACCAATATATATCTGGCAACAGATCCTGACCGTGAAGGCGAAGCTATTGCCTGGCACCTTGCCGAGGTAACCAAAGACAAAGATAAGTCATTCCAGCGCGTCGTTTTCCGCGAAATTACCGAAGAAGCTGTAAAAGAAGCATTCCAGAACCCGCGTGAGTTGGATATGCAGCTTATCAATGCCCAGCAGGCTCGACGCATTCTGGATAGATTAGTAGGCTATAAAATCAGCCCCCTGCTCTGGAAAAAGGTCCGTAAGCGCCTTTCAGCCGGGCGCGTACAATCAGTGGCTGTAAAAATAATCGTTGACAGAGAACGTGAAATCCAGGCGTTTATTCCGCAGGAATACTGGGTGATTGAAGTGGAACTCACCAAGCCCAATGAACAACCACCCTTCCGTGCGACGTTGGTGGCCATCGCCCCCGAAAAGAAAATAGAAGTGCATTCTGCGGAGGAGTCAAAAGAAATCGAGGATGCCTTAAAACAGGCGGCTTACGGCGTATTAAACGTTAACAAAAAAGACGTTAACCGCCAACCCGCGCCGCCATTCACTACCAGCACCCTTCAACAAGAAGCCTGGCGTAAACTGCGTTTTTCCGCTAAACAGACAATGGCAATTGCCCAGCAGCTTTATGAAGGCCTCCCCTTAGGCGATGAGGGTAACGTTGGCTTGATTACCTACATGCGCACCGATTCGACGCATATTGCGTCCTCGGCATTGGCGGACACAATATCGTACATCCGTGATACCTATGGAGAGAGATATCTGCCGCCCAAACCGCGCGTCTTTACCTCCCGTTCCCGGGGCGCCCAGGAAGCTCATGAAGCCATCCGCCCTACGTCCGTGAGGCGAGAGCCAAGTAGCATTAAAAAGTTCCTTAATAACGCGCAATACCGCCTCTACGACCTTATCTGGAAGCGTATGGTCGCCAGCCAGATGGCGGCGGCTGTCTTTGAAAACACCACAGTGGACATCAACGCCAAAAACCACCACGAATACATGCTAAGAACCGTCGCTTCTGTAAATACATTTCCCGGCTTTATGACTTTATATAGTGAAGGCAAAGACGAAGCTGAAGATGAGGGTAAAATTACCCTGCCTCCTCTTGCAAAAGGCGACATGCTTAATCTGGTGGACGTTTTCCCCAACCAGCGCTTTACCCAACCACCACCCCGCTATACCGAGGCTACTTTAGTGAAAACACTGGAGCAGAACGGCATCGGACGCCCCAGCACCTATGCGCCGACGATTTCCACTATTCAGGACCGCGGCTACGTGGAAAAGGATAAAGGCGTCTTTAGACCAACTGATTTGGGTATTGCTACGAACGATTTACTTGTCCAACATTTCCCCGACATCATAAATGTCCAATTCACGGCTGAAATGGAAGAAGAGCTAGATGACATTGCCAACAACAAGCGTGAATGGCCGAGCGTTATCCAGGATTTTTATACACCTTTTGAAAAGGATTATGAAAAAGCCGTAGAGACCGCGGAAAAGGTTAAACTGCCGGATGAACCTACCGGCGACATGTGCCCGCAATGCGGCAAACCGCTACTTATCAAGGCGGGACGCTTTGGCAAGTTCATCGCCTGTAGTGGATATCCTGATTGTAAATACACCCAATCTTTCCAGATAAAAATGGATGCCAAGTGCCCGGAATGCGGTAAAGAGCTCATCCAGAGGATTAATAAAAGACGGCGGACTTTCTATGGCTGCACCGGCTATCCGGAATGCAAATTCCTCACCAACTTTAAGCCCCTCCACGAGCCCTGCCCGCAATGCGGCAGCTTATTGACACAACATGGTAAGCAGGCATGGTGTATCAAGTGCAGCTATAAGGAAAAACAGGAAGAAGTAAAAAGTAGCTAAATATGCAGGGAGTATTCGGCAGGTATATAGCTTTTCTGGAGGCGGAGAAGAACGCCTCGGCTTACACCGTCCGCAACTATACCAATGACCTTCAGGAATTTTTCCAGTATGCCACTGACCAGGGCCTCGATACATTAAGAAAAGTAGATAAACAAACGCTGCGCAGTTTTTTGGCGTACCTTTTACAGCGTGGCTTCGCCAAAACGAGCATCGCTCGCAAGCTTTCCGCTATCCGGTCATTTTACCGCTTCCTGATGCGTGAAAACCTTATCTCGGTTAGCCCCGCCGCCACAACCGTTTCACCCAAGCTGGATAAACGCCTGCCCACTTTTCTGACTATAAATGAAGCCAAGCGGCTATTAGAGTCTCCCGACCTCTCCAAGCCGCAGGGCCAGCGCGACCGAGCTTTAATGGAACTGCTTTATGCCTCCGGTCTGCGTGTCAGTGAGTTGGTGAATATTAACATCGACCAGATAAACCTCTCCACGAATGAGATACGTGTCTGGGGCAAAGGCTCAAAAGAGCGCATTGTGCTTATTGGAAGGCCGGCGGCGCAGTCTTTAGAAACCTATATCAACAAAGGTAGGAAAGAACTGCTTGCCGGTAAGAAAAACAGCGCTTTATTCCTCAACCGTTATGGGGAGAGGATTTTGGTACGGCGCGTTCAAAAGATAATCAGTAAATATGCACGCACCATCAGTAAAAGCGTCCATCCCCATACTCTGCGTCACACCTTCGCCACTCACCTGCTTGATGGCGGGGCGGACTTAAAGGTAGTTCAAGAATTACTGGGCCATGCCGACCTCGCCTCAACACAGATTTATACTCACGTTACTCAAAAACGGGCGCGTAAGATTTACCTTTCCGCCCACCCGATGGCCAAGGGAGAAAGTTACGACGATGAAGAATAGACTCCAAAATCTACGCGACAAATTGATTAAAAAAGACCTCGACGCTGTTTTTATCACGCAGGCGCATAACCGGCGTTACCTATCCGGCTTTCACGGCACAGCAGGCTACCTGATTATTTCTCAACAAAAAGCTATTCTTGCTACCGACTTCCGTTACACCGAACAGGCTAAAGATGAAGCGCCCGACTTTGAAATACACCGCATCACCGGAAACATTCAAACCTGGCTGCCTGCTTTTGCAAATGAACTGGGTATTAAGAGAATGGGCTTTGAGGGTGGCGATGTTAATTATGAGTTTTTCCGCCAGTTACGCCGCGCTTTAACCAGCATCAAGCTTGTTTCACTTAGTAGTTTTGTTGAAGAAATCCGGACTATTAAAGAACCGGAAGAAATTGACTTTATCGTTAAAGCGTCCGAGATTACCGACACCGCTTTTGAATACGTGGAGTCCAGACTTAATCCCGGTATAACGGAAAAACAAGTAGCCTGGGAACTGGAAAAAGCCATGCGTGAAAACGGCAGTGAGGCCATTGCTTTTGATGTTATTGTTGGGTCGGGGTCAAATGCGGCATTACCCCACGCCAAGCCCACTGATCGTATTATCAACGAGGGTGATGCCATAGTCGTTGATATGGGGGCTAAATATCGCGGCTACGGCAGCGACCTTACCCGCACAATATGCCTTGGTAATCCTACCGAAAAATACAAGGGAATCTATAACATCGTGCTTAAAGCGCAACAGACTGCTATCGCCAAAATCAGTCAGGGCATGACTGCTAAAGCCGCCGACGCTATAGCGCGTAAAATAATCGAGAAGGCTGGTTATGGTGAGGCTTTCGGCCATTCATTAGGTCACGGCGTCGGTTTTGCCGAGCATGAGCTGCCATTCTTAAGCCCTAACTCCAAAGAAAAGCTGTCCGACAGCATGGTCTTCACCGTTGAGCCTGGAATTTATCTGGAGGGCTGGGGCGGCGTTAGAATTGAAGACACGGTAGTCATAGAAAATGGAAAAGTGAAGCCTATTACTAAAGCGAGGAAAATGACTTGTTAAAAGCCGATTTACATATCCACTCAAAATACTCGATGGACTGCCAAACGCCGCTGGATAAAATCATCAAACGGTGTGAAAAGCTAAAAATCAACTGTATCGCCATCGCTGACCATGGTACGGCCGAAGGTGGTTTGGAGATGCAAAAATTCGCCCCTTTTAAAGTAATCGTGGCGGAAGAAATACTCACTACCGAGGGCGAGATTATGGGCATGTTTCTCAAAGAAACCATCCCCAGCGGCATAACTCCGCGTGAAGCCATTATGCGTATCCGCGAACAGGACGCTTTAGTTAATATTCCCCACCCCTTTGAAACTATAAGGGGTTCGGCTCTAAAAGATAAAGCAATCGACGAAATAGCAAAAGACATCGACCTGATGGAAATACTGAACTCAAGAAGCCCTTTTCCCGCTAACACCAATAAAGCCAAAGACTTCGCAATAAAGCATAATATACCCGGCGGCGCCGGCAGTGACGCTCATACTATTTACGAAATCGGTAATGCCTATATTGAGATGCCGGATTTCAATACCAAAGAAGAATTTCTTGAGTCCGTCAGGCAGGGAACAATTTACGGTAAAAGGTCGGGCGTATTCGTCCATTTTTTTAGCACATGGGCAAAGGTTACAGGAAAAATAACTAAGAGGGGGTAAACGTGTCCGGAAAGTATAAAATCGGTTGGTTTTCTACCGGCAGAGGCGCCGGCTCCAAGGGTATGCTTCAGGCCGCGCATGATGCCATTCAGTCCGGCGGGCTCAATGCGGAAATAGAATTCGTTTATTGCAGCCGTGAACGCGGTGAGACCGAACCCACCGATCAGTACCTGGATATGGTTAACAGCTACGGTATTCCTTTAGTAAGTTACTCTTATCAGCGTTACCGTGCCATGAAGAATATGCCCAATCCCGACCTGTCACAACCCCTCCCCCAGTGGCGTATTGATTATGATAATGAGGTTATTAAACGCCTTGAGCACTTCGACCCCGACCTGTGTATTCTGGCCGGTTTTATGCTGGTTACCACACCAGTTATGTGCGATAAATACGAAATCATCAACCTTCACCCCGCAGCGCCAGGCGGGCCTGCAGGCACATGGCAGCAGGTAGTCTGGAAACTTATTGAAACAAAAGCAGAAACACAAGGCATTAAAATGCACGTAGCAATACCGGAACTGGATATGGGCCCTACGGCAACCTATTGTACTTTCCCCATCCGCGGCAAGGCTTTTGAGAAACTCTGGGATGATATAAAAGACAAAACCGTAGATGAAATAAAAGCTACTGAAGGCGTGGAAAACGCTTTGTTTAAAGCTATTCGCGCTCATGGCATGGTGCGGGAATTACCTCTGGTTATCTATACCCTCAAAGCCTTTAGTGAAGGCAAAATCAAGGTAACAAAAGACCGGCAGGTGGTTGACACTGCCGGCCGATTGATTGACGGTTACGACCTCACCTGGGAGATTGATGCAGCGGTGAGGGGTAAACTACCCGAATAGTATTACTTTTTCTTGGTTTTATCTTCCTTCTCTTCTACTTTACTCAAAACCTCATCGATAAGCCCGTATTCTTTAGCCTGTTCGGCGTCAAGGTAAAAGTCACGGTCGGTGTCATGCGTTATTTTTTCAATCGTCTGACCTGTGTGTTTTACCAATATTTGTTTAATAATATCATTGTTGCGGACAATTTCTTTGGCGGCAATCACCATGTCGGCGGCTTGCCCTCGCACTCCGCCCAGCGCCTGGTGCATGTGGATGGTGGAGTGGGGTAAAGCATAGCGCTTGCCCTTGACGCCGGAGCAAAGCAGCACCGTCGCCATGCTGGCGGCCATACCAACACAGATTGTCGATACCGGCGGCCGGATAAGCTGCATGGTATCGTATATAGCCAGGCCTGCGCTGACGCTGCCGCCCGGACTCTGGATGTACATGTTAATATCGCGTTCCGGGTCTTCCCTTTCCAGGTAAAGCAGCTGGGCAATCAGGACGTTGGCTATCGGGTCGGTGATTTCCGTAAAGAGCATCACGATGCGCTCTTTTAAAAGCATCGAGTAGATGTCCGAGACTCTTTCGCCTCTCGGGCCGCTCTCGACGACATAGGGCATAACGTTTAAAGGATTGACGTTCATTTCTTCTCCTCCTTGTTCTCTATCTTTTCTTCCTTCTTTTCAGCTTCTACTTTTATTTTAGCACCTTTCGCGATGTCCGTAAGGCGCTCGATGGTTTTTCTTGTTTTCAGCGACTGGGTTATCGACTGCCGGTTTTGGGGTGTATCCAGCATCTTAATCATTTCTTCTTTTTTGTCATCGCTGATTCCCTTAATCATGTTGTTGATGCCGTTCTTGATTTCTTCATCGCTGACTTCTATTTTTTCCTGTTCGGCGATTTTACTTAAAACCAGCGACGCATTGATATTCCTGATGGAGATAGGCCTTAGGTCTTCCTGCAGTTGTTCCGGGGTTTTATTAATGCTTCTTAAGTATTCATCTATACCCTGCCCGCTCATCTGTAACTGCCTTGCCTGGTCTGTAATGATACGGTTGACTTCAAGATCAACTAAAACCGGAGGGTATTCAACTTTAGCTTGTTCGACGGCGGTGTTAATGACTTTTTCTTCAAAATCCATACGGGCACGTTCTTCGCCCCTGAGCTTTAAGCTTTTTTCAGCTTCCTCCCGCAGACCCTCCAGCGTCTTAATCTCGGGAGAAACCGTCGTCGCCAAATTATCATCAAGTTCTGGCAGTTTTTCTTCTTTAACTCCCTGTAGAGTTACCTTGAAATGCGCATTTTTACCGGCGAATTGGTCGCTGGGGAAATCCGCTGGATAAGTTATATCGAACTCTTTGGTTTCGCCTTTTTTCATACCGGCAACCTGCTCGGCAAAACCCGGCGCCGGAGAGATAGATTCTTTGTTAACCGGATACTGCGACCCAACGGTCTGTAATAACGGTTTTTCTTCTGACATGGCATTGATGTCGATAGTGGCTATATCATTGAATCTTAATTCTCTCTCTACCGGTTCCCAGGTGGCGTGCTGGTGGCGCAGCTCTTCGAGGACGGCGTCAACGTTCTCTTTCTTAATCTCAACCGCTTCGGGCTGCATTTTGATGTTTTTATAATCACCCAGTTCAACTTTAGGCCTAAGCGGTACTACCGCTTTAAACGTCAATGGTTCGGCTTTGGTAATTTCAAGCTGCGGCTGGGCGTAAGGCTCGATTTCCTGTTCCTTACAGGCCTTGTCATAAGCTTCTGGTATAACATGATCGATGGCTTCTTCCAGCATTCTACCTTTGCCCAGTGTACTCTCAACTACCGACCGGGGCGCTTTCCCCTTTCGGAAACCGGGGATGTTAGCATTTTGCACCAGGTGTTCGTAGGCATGTTGCATGCCATGTTCCATCTCATCCGGTTCCATCTCAATGATGAGATGCGCCTGGCAATTTTCAATTTTCTCTTTGGTAACTTTCAATTTTCCTCCAGTTTGGCTACTCTTCTTCTTCAATCACGGAGATATGCAAGTCGTTAAGCTGTTCTTTGGCGACTGGTGATGGAGCTCCAAGCATCATATCGATGGCGCTTTGATTTTTGGGGAATGCCGTTACGTCGCGGATATTTGATTCGCCTGTTAAAATCATTATCAACCTGTCAATTCCTGCCCCAAAACCTCCATGCGGCGGTGCACCATAGTCAAATGCTTCCAGCATATGCCCGAAGAGCTGTTTTATTTGCTCATCACTGTAACCCAAAATTTTAAAAAGCTTTAGCTGCAAGTCAGAACGGTGGTTGCGAATACTGCCACTCAAAAGCTCCATGCCGTTACATGTAAGGTCATAATTTTCTCCATGAACCTTTTCCGGTGTAGAATCTAGTAACGAAATTTCTTCTTTTTTGGGGTGAGTAAAAGGATTATTCGCCGCTTCCCATTGTCCAGTTTCCTGGTTTTTGATAATCAGCGGGAAATCAACTATAAACGCAAAATGCAGGATTTTGGGGTCAACCATATTCAGACGGCGTGCCATATCACGGCGTAAAGCGTCAAGCGCCGGATAAATTTTCTCGGCTTCACCGGCAACGATGAGCAGTAGGTCGCCTTTATTGGCTTTACAGGCTTTGGCGATTTCTTTGACTTGTTCCAGGCTCAAATATTTTGCTGCTATAGACTTAACCGAATCCATGGTGAGTTCTTCCAGCGTGCCACCCTTTGCACCTAACGAAATTGTCAACAGTCCTTTGGCACCGGCGCTGGTGGCTATCTGGATCAGCTCGTCGAGTTGATGATGGGTATATTCCCCGCAACCCGGAGCGGAAAATACCCTAACTATGCCCTTGTTGGCAACAATTGTCTTAAAGACCGTAAAGTCGGTTTTACCGGCAATATCTGTAATATCGGCAATCTCCAGCTCGTAACGTAAATCGGGCTTGTCCGAGGCATAACGCATCATGACTTCAGCATAGGAATAACGTGGGAAGGGGTTGACTACCTTCATGTCCGGCCTTATGGCTTTGGCCATTTCACTATAGAGTTCTTCCAGTAGCTTTAAAACATCTTCACGTTCCACAAAACTCATCTCAACGTCCAGTTGGGTGTGTTCCGGCTGGCGGTCAGCACGCAGGTCTTCATCGCGGTAACAGCGGGCAAGTTGATAATATTTTTCTAGACCACCGACCATTAACAGCTGTTTTAGCTGTTGTGGGGATTGGGGTAAAGCATAAAAATACCCCGGGTGGACCCTGCTGGGGACTAAATAGTCGCGTGCACCTTCTGGTGTGCTTTTGATAAAAGTGGGCGTTTCTACCTCGATAAAACCACGAGCATCCAGGAAGCTGTGGATGAATTTAATGACGCGGTGCCGCAACGTCAAGTTTTCCCGCATACGCGGTCTGCGTAGATCTAAATACCGGTACTTTAACCGGACATTTTCATCAACCTCGACTTCTTCATTGATGTAAAACGGTGGAGTCATCGAAGTGTTTAGAATCTCCGCTTTACTAACGATTATTTCTACTTCACCAGTGGGTATCTTGGTGTTTTCTGTGCCTTTAGGGCGTAAAGTCACCTCTCCGGTGAGCGTCAGGACAAATTCGCTTCTTAATTGCTCGGCGATTTTTGTTGCCTCTTTTGATATCTCGGGGTTGAACACCGTCTGAACGATGCCTTCTCTATCGCGCAGGTCTATGAAAACCAGCCCGCCATGGTCGCGGCGGCGGTTGACCCAGCCGGCTAGAGTTACACTTTTCCCGACGTCGGATTTTCTTAGAGAACCGCAGGTATGAGTTCGATACAATACATTCTCCTGTGAGTGGGGATTCACTTTTGATTATATCTTATAAAGTATACAGCTTCAACAATTTCAGTTGTATTGACGTTCAACCTCTGTTAGAATGTTATGTAATGCCATCACGTTTAGATTTGATTGAAAAGGATTCTTAAAATGGCTAAAACGATAGCAGAAATCAACGAGAAGATAAAGAAAGGCCAGGCAGTTGTCTTTAACGCCGAGGAGATAATTGATTTTGCCCGTAACAAAGGTATCAAGGAAGCCGCCAAAGAAGTGGACGTTGTCACTACGGGCACATTCGGGATTATGTGCTCTTCCGGTGCTTTCTTCAATATAGGCCACGCCAAGCCGCGTATTAAGTTGGGCGGCGGCCGGACTTTCTTTAACGATGTTCCCGCTTATACCGGGCTGGCGGCGGTTGATTTGTTTTTGGGCGCCAATGCCCTACCTGATGACGACCCCCGTAACCGTATCCATCCCGGCGAATTCAATTACGGCGGCGGCCATGTCATTGAAGAACTTGTTGCAGGCAAAGATGTGCGGCTGGTCGCTTCGGCGTATGGCACGGATTGCTATCCCCGTAAGAAACTGGAAACCTGGATAAACATTAAAGACATGAACCAGGCTACGCTTTTCAATATCCGTAACGCCTACCAGAACTACAACGTTGCGGTGAATACGTCGAACAAAACGATTTATACCTATATGGGCGTACTTAAACCGAAGCTGGGTAATGCTAACTATTCTTCGGCGGGGCAGCTTTCACCCCTCTTTAACGACCCATTTTATAAAACCGTCGGCATCGGTACAAAGATATTTCTTGGCGGCGGCACCGGCTACGTTGCCTGGCATGGCACACAGCATAATCCTGACGCACCGCGTACCGAAAAAGGCATCCCTAAAGACGGTGCCGGCACGCTGGCAGTTATCGGCGACCTCAAGCAAATGAGCCCTAAATGGCTGGTGGGCACCAGTGTGATGGGCTACGGCTGCAGTATTACTGTTGGCATCGGTTTGCCCATCCCGATACTAAATGAGGAAATTTTAGAGTATACAACGATTACCGACGCCGATATCTATGCGCCTGTGATTGACTATTCCGACGCTTTCCCCAACCTTCGCTCGGACAAAATGGGTGAGGTTACCTACGCCGAACTTAAGAGCGGTAAGATAAAGGTAAAAGGACAGGATGTGCCAACTGCTTCCCGCTCCAGTTATCCTAAAGCATTAGAAATCGCCAACGTCCTTAAAGAGTGGATTGATAAAGGCAAATTTCTCCTTACCGAACCTGTCGAGCTTTTGCCCGGTGTTGAGTCCGGTGTAAAAATGAAGCCTTTAAAAGAACGCCCTATTGAGGACTGATATTGAGGGGGTGTGAGTGATGACTGTATCGAAAAAAATAGTATTACGGTTCCCCAAGCGTATGGTGGACCGTCCCATTGTGTATAGATTAGTTAAAGACTTTGAGCTTGAGTTTAACATCCTCAAGGCATCTATCACTCCTGAGCAAGAAGGCCTTTTAGTGCTGGAACTCAAGGGTGAGCAGCAAGAATACGATAAGGGCATTAAGTTCCTGATTAAGAACGGGGTAGAAATCCAGTCCTTAAGCCAGGACGTCACTCGTAACGAGGAACGATGTACTCACTGCGGCGCGTGCATTACCGTTTGCCCTACCGGCGCCTTTAAAATCGAGCCTAAGACCAGGCTGGTTATCTTCGAGAATGAAAAGTGCATTGCCTGCGGTTTATGCATACCCGCCTGCCCGCCACATGCGATGGAGGTTCATTTCTAGTGCTGGAAACCGAACGGCTGACTGTCCGCCCTCTACAAGCGAACGATTATATAGATATCTACGAATACATGTCCGTTCCTGAAACCTATCATTTTGAACGCGGCAATCCAGAGACTCTGGAAGAAGGTAAAAAATTCTGTTATGAATGGGCGGTTAAAGACCCACCCAATTTCTGGGTCGCCGTGCTTAAAACCGAAAGTAAAGTAATCGGCCATGTATCCTTTTTCATCCATGGTCATCCGGATTTTAAAACCTGGGAATTAGGGTACATCTTTAACCCCAAATATCAGAATAAAGGTTATGCTACTGAAGCGACGAAAGCCGTTATGAAATATGCTTTTACTAAATTAGGAACGCATCGGTTAGTCGCCAACTGCAGCCCGGAAAATATCCCCTCATGGAAAATTATGGAAAAATGCGGCATGAGAAGAGAGGGGACACAAAAGAAAAACTTCCTTATCCGTAATGACAAAAATGGAAATCCCATCTGGTATGATTCATATAGTTACGCTATTCTCGATGAAGAATTCAAATGAAGCAGCAGGGTTATCAGCCAAGAACCTACCGGCACTGGATTGAGGGCAAAGACCTCGTTGCATTCAACGTAACCACCAAAGAAACTGACTTATATATCCGTGCTTCATCCAACCTGCAAAGAAAAGCCCAGCGTCTTGTGCTCAAGTACCGCGAACAGGTGGAGCAATACATCGAGAAGAATCCTACATTCCAGTCTTCTTTAAAGCCCTTACCCATCCCTGCTAATGCCCCCCGTATTGTGTTAGATATGCTGGAAGCGGGGCAAAAAGCCAACGTAGGCCCTATGGCGGCTATTGCCGGAGCTATTGCCGAATATGTAGGCAGAGAGTTGCTGGAAACATCGGCGGAGGTAATTATTGAAAACGGCGGCGATGTTTTTCTGAAGCTTAAAAAGAACAGAATTGTTGGGATTTACGCCGGTGATTCACCGTTAACCGGCAAACTTGGATTAGAAATCTCGCCGCAGGAAACACCGCTGGGTATCTGTACTTCTTCGGCGACAGTGGGGCATTCTTTAAGCTTTGGCAAAGCCGACGCAGTAGTCGCTGTTTCCAGTTCAACCTCTTTAGCCGATGCGGCGGCTACGGCTATCTGTAATCAGGTAAAAAGCCCCAACGATATCAGCAGCGCTATTGAGTTCGGCCGGATAATAGACGGACTAAAAGGTATCGTAATTATCATCGGAACCGGCATCGGCGTTTGGGGCGACATTAAACTCTGTAAGATAAAATAATCGGTATCTTATTGGGCAATGTTTAACGTTAGTGTTTTCATCGCATCGCCATCAACGCCCTTCAAATCAAGAACCATACCAGCATAGGTATTGCGTATGATTTCTATGACGAATTCGTTGACCGATACACCGTTGCCGTTAAGAACGATTGTCACCAATTCATCACTGTCGATATCAACCAGTAAGGTCTTAATCGGCCCTGTGCCTTTAAGGCTTTTGATGATGCCTTCGGTCACGTAATAAACGTACGCTTCTACGTAGGGATTAAGTTCAAGCTGATTTCCATTTACCTTAAGTTCAACTTTACGTGTCATAATTCACCTTTTCTAATATTTATTTTAGTTAGTATAACATAGAAAATAGCGTATCTCTCCTCTTCTTTTTTAACCAAATAGAAGGGAGATAGGTTCAAACATTACATGAATTTCATCCGGCTAAAGCGCCAGAGCAGAAAACCTACCACACCAATAGCCAGCGCGACAACTACCATGAAAACACCATTGGCTATAGTAACCTGAATCAAACCGAAGGCAGTTACCGCCATGTAAAGGTAATTTTCCAGATTCATCGCCTGGGCGTAAGTTAGGTCATCGGGGTTGGTAGGATCGAATCTGCCGGTTCCTTGATTCAGCAAGTCCTGATAAGTCGGCGCGATAGACCGCCGGTGTTCGGCTATTATGTCTGCGGCTTTCTGAGCGTCGTCAGCATTATTAATGGGCGTAAATACATCGGGGTGTTCAGGGTCCAGATTAAGAGAGACCTGTTCGATATTCATTCTGTCCACGATAAGGTTGTTTTTCATGATTCCTTCAGCAATAAACACCACCCCGATAACCAGTGCAGCTACCGATAACAGCATTACACCGATTCCCAGATACTTCAACATTTTCATAATAAACCTCCATATTCATCCCTTGTTTTTGATTGTAATTACAAAAAGTAACTATGTATGTGATGTTTATCACAGGATTCCATGCCGGTAAATCCTACTATTGAACTAGATGGAGGTGATAGATATGTGGTATATGCATGGGGACTTCGGGTGGTGGATGGTTATCACCTGGGTGGTAATGGCGCTATTTTGGGGTGGATTAATAGCTTTGGCAGTTTGGTTTTTCCGTAGAATTATCAGGCATGAATCTGATGGAAAAGCTAGCCCTTTAGATATTGCCAAAGAACGCTATGCCAGGGGAGAAATCACTAAGCAGCAGTACGAAAAACTGAAGAAAGACTTGATGTAGTCAAAACCTAGGTATTTCCAAATATATATATGTTATACTGCTAATAACAAGCCGTAATGCCGAAAGGGGTCATGAAATGTCTAGTGAACAGGAAACAACACTGCAAGCACTCCAGACCGCCTTACAGATGGAAGTGGATGGCAAGGAATTCTACCTGAAAGCCAGCCAGACCAGCAAGAACAAACTGGGAAAACAATTACTAGAAAAACTCGCCGCCGAAGAAGATATCCATCGGACGGTATTCCAAAGAATCTATGATGCCATAAAGGCTAACAAGGGCTGGCCGGATGTTAAGTATGAAGGGGATAAGGGGCAAGGATTAAGGACTGTATTTGCCGAAGCTCTGGAAGAAATGAAAAATAATCCTCAAGTCCTCACCGAAGAATTGGACGCCATAAAAGTGGGCATGGGGCTGGAGAATAAAACCTACGATTTTTATAAGGCACGCGCCGCTAAGACTACTTATGGCGCTGAAAAACAACTCTACGAAGACATTGCCATGCAGGAAAGCGAACACCACCGCATTTTACAGGATTACTACGAATACCTTCAGGACCCGGCACAATGGTACGTTAAACACGAACACAGCGCCGTTGATGGTGGTTAAAGATACTCTTTATCGGGAGTGTGAACTATGTTAAAAATCAAAGACCTTTCGGTATCGGTGGAAGGTAAAGAAATCATTCATGACATTAACCTGACCATCAACACCGGCGAAACTCATGTGCTCTTTGGCCCTAACGGGGCAGGGAAAAGTACTCTGCTGATGGCGATTATGGGCTTCCCCAAGTATAAAATTACCAAGGGAAGTATTCATTTTAAAGGTAAAGATA
The DNA here is from genome assembly GCA_028714335.1 of Dehalococcoidales bacterium. GTDB lineage: Bacteria > Chloroflexota > Dehalococcoidia > Dehalococcoidales > RBG-16-60-22 > RBG-13-51-18. Next base: position 18,305 of record JAQTMM010000008.1, on the reverse strand, counting down.
TCACCAGGCTAAACGTTGACGAACGGGCTCGTATGGGTATTGGTATGTCTTTCCAGCGGCCTCCGGTCGTGAGGGGTGTGAAAACACGCGATATGGTGGCGGCTTGCTTAAAGAATGATGGAGACAGTGAAGAAATCACCAAGCTTGCCGAAAGAGCCGACCTTCAGGATTTTCTAGAAAGAGATATTAATTACGGTTTTTCCGGCGGCGAAATAAAACGCTCGGAACTGATGCAGTTGATGGCGCAAAAACCGGAACTCACTTTAATGGATGAACCTGAATCAGGCGTTGACCTGGTTAATATCGCCCTTATCGGCGAGATGATGAATGAACTTTTGGAAAAGAACTGCCCGATTGCCGAACGCAAGTGTATGGGGCTGATTATCACTCATACCGGCCATATTCTCGACTACGTGAATGCTCGTACCGGCTACGTGATGTGCGACGGCACTATTGGGTGCGTAGGCGATCCGCACGAAATGTTAGCGACCATCCGTGAAAAAGGCTATAACGAATGCATCAAATGCTATCTGGGGAGATTGCCGTTACATGAGTGATTTTAAGACATCTAAAAATATTAAAGATAAAGCTAAAGCCGCAGCAGCAAAACAGGCGGCATACGGTGATGATATCAACATCGGCAACTATGAAGTTGCCGGCGATAAACTCCCATATAAGGAAGATCCCACACAGCTGGACCAAAAGACCAAAGCAAAAATGCTGGAAGCCGGCATCATTCTTGACGATCCCAGCCAGCGCTCCGGTACCTATATTCAAATGGATAGTACGCCCGTTCACTTTACCGCCAAACAAGAAGGCGTAGAAATCATGCCGGTCAGCCAGGCTCTAGATAAGTACGACTGGGTGGGCGACTATTTCTGGAAAGCCCAGGCAGTAGACGCTGATAAATATACCGCCAACGTAGAATTAAGTGATAACGACGGATACTTTATCCGTTCGTTAAAGGGACAAAAAACGGTTTACCCAGTACAGGCATGTCTTTTTCTCAAAAAGCCTAAAGCTGTCCAGAACGTTCATAATATAATTATCGCTGAAGAAGACTCTGAATTACACATTATCACCGGTTGCGCTACCTCCAACTCTAACGAGCCGGGACTACATCTTGGCGTGTCGGAGTTCTTTATCAAGAAAAATGCCAAAGTTACTTTTACGATGATACACAGTTGGAATCCCTCCATCGCAGTTCGTCCCCGCACCACCACCGTAATTGAAGACGGCGGTCTTTTCCTAAGCAACTACCTGTTGATGAAGCCGGTCAGTAACCTGCAAATGAATCCTGCAGCGTACTGCGTAGGTGAAAATGCCACGGTACGCTTTAACAGCATCCTTGTAGCCGCGAAAGACACCAATCTGGATATTGGTTCAAGAGTATTTTTAAATTCTCCCAAGTCAAGGACTGAGATTATTTCCAGAGCTATCACTACCGGCGGTAAAATCGTTGCTCGTGGCTATATTGAGGGCAACGCGCCTGACGTTAAAGGTCACCTTGAGTGCCGCGGATTGATATTAGAAGAAAAAGGTATTATCCATGCCATCCCAGAACTCAAAGGCTCTCTAGCAGGTATTGACCTCTCCCATGAAGCAGCTGTCGGCAAGATTGCCGAAGAAGAAGTAGAATACCTCATGTCCAGAGGCTTGACTCGAGACCAGGCAACTGCGGCTATTGTTAGAGGTTTCCTGCGTGTTGATGTTGAAGGCCTGCCTCCTCTATTGAATGCCGAGTTCCAAAAAGCTGTAGAAGCCAGCGAAAAAGAAGTGATGTAGTATAATAGATTATGAATTTAAACGCTCTCTACAACATAAGTTATGGGGTATATATCGTCGGTTCTCATGACGGCGAAAAGCTCAATGCGCAGACTGCCAACTCGGTGATGCAGATAACATCAGAGCCTCCGACTATTGCCGCGAGTATCAACAAAACCAATCTCACGTATGAATATATAAAGTCCAGTAAAACCTTTTCCGTTTCTATATTATGTCAAACTACTCCCCTCCCCTTCATCGGCAACTTCGGCTTTAAATCCGGACGTGATATTAACAAATTTCAGAACGTTAAATATAAGCTAGGTCAAACCGGTTCTCCCGTCGTTACCGACAATACCGTAGCCTATCTTGAAGCTGAAGTCCTGCAGGATATAGACGCCGGAACACATACCATCTTCATCGGTAAGATCGTTGCGGCGGAAGTATTAACGCAAGAGCCAGTAATGACCTATGAGTATTACCATCAGATAAAGAGGGGCGTTACGCCCAAGACCGCCCCTACATATATCAACAAAGAAAAATAAGGAGAAAAACGATGGACAAATACGAATGCACCGTCTGTGGCTACGTATATGATCCGGCCGTCGGCGACCCTGACAGCAATATTCCTCCGGGTACGCCATTCGAAAAAATCCCCGACGATTGGGTCTGCCCGATGTGCGGAGCGTCAAAAAGCGAATTCATAAAGTTACAATAATCCAGAATTAAGTGGTAATTTGTAATGAAAAAGAGAACGCTAAATTACATCTTGTTTTGGATAATGTTACTGTCGGGTCTTCTACAGGCTATCTGCGGCTTTTTACTCTGGCTAGTGATGCCCAGCGGGAGTCATGGCGGTGGAGGAGGGGGTAACATATTCATCTGGCACAGAGAAACCTGGATTTCTATACATGACTGGACGGCGGTCGCACTGGTTGTTATTATTTTTATCCATATCATTTTACACTGGGATTGGATATTGGCTATGACTAAAAGAATGCTAGGAATAAATGTAAAAGTGGAGGTGGACAATGAATAAAAAAGAGATAATCGAAATTCTAAATCAGGATTTACAGGATGAACACGGCGCCATAATACAATATCTCGTTCACGCTTTTTCAATGGGAGAGGGAGAATTGTCCTGTGAAATAGAGGCCATTGCCCGTGACGAGATGCGTCACCTTGACTGGCTGGCGGAAACCATCGTCGAACTTGGTGGTATGCCCAGTTTAAAACGCGGCAAACAAAACATGACTGGTAAAACCGTTTCTCAGTGGATGGGAAACAACGTCGGTTTAGAAGACGGAGCTATAGAATCTTATAAAAAACACATCAAGATAATTGATGACCCTAAAATTAAGCGCCTGTTAAAACGTATCCTCGCCGACGAAGAATCACACCGTGGTGACTTTGCACACTTTGTCGATAAAGCCGCCAAAGAACAGATGAAGGACAAGCGCGGCAAGCGCAGTGATAAAACCTCTAAGACGCTGGACTGGGGCATTGCCCACGAATATACTGTCATCCTGCAATACATGTTCCACTCTTATATGACCAGGAACAAGGAAGCCAAGAAACAGCTTGAGGACCAGGCCATCAATGAAATGCAGCACCTGGGCTGGCTTTCAGAAGAATTAGTGGACGGTGGTGGCACACCAGTCATCGAGCATACCACAGTCAATAAATCAACTAAGCTAAAAGAAATGCTTACGGCGGACCTGAAAACCGAAAAAGAAGTGGCCGCCAAGTACGACGCTGCGGCAAAGGTCACTAAAGATACCGGCCTTAAAAAACTGCTGGAACGTATCCGTGACCATGAAAAATATCACATTGATGTCTTTAATGACTTGATGAAAGAAGAAAAAAGGAAATAAATCATTTGGAGAAGTGAATATGGGTAACTATGTTAAAGTTGCCTCGAAACAAGAAATCAAGGATGGTGGCAAAAAGAAAGTCACTGTTAATGGTAAAGAAATCATGGTAGCCAATGTGGATGGTAGTTATTACGCCATTGATAATCGTTGCCCGCACTTCGGCGGCGACCTTTCTGCCGGCACGCTGGAAGGAACGGTGATTACGTGTCCCAGGCACGGCTCGCAATTTGATGTCCGCAACGGCAAAAATACTCGGTGGCTTAAGGGCTCGGGGATTGTCTCATTCATGGCTAAAACTTTAAAGCCGCCTAAGGGCGTGACTGCATATAAAACCAGGGTTGAAGGCGCCGATATATTGGTCGAGCTTTAACCTCACAATAACCACTGGTTTGTATACTTATGAAAATCATCGGACTAACAGGCGGCATCGGCAGCGGTAAGAGCGCGGTGGCGCGCTTTTTAAAAGATTTTGGCGCGGAGGTTATCGACCTAGATATAGTTGGCAACGACGTAATCATTAAAGGAAAACCTGCCTACCAAAAACTCGTTCAGGAATTTAGACAATCCATTCTTGATAACAATAAGGAAATTGACCGCGTAAAACTTAGTAAAATAGTTTTTAATGACCATACCGCTTTAGAAAAACTGAATGATATCGTCCACCCTGAGATTGACAAAATCGTCGTTGAAAAAGCCGAGGACAGCCTTCACCGGGGACTTAAGGTATTAGTAGTTGAGGCAGCCTTGATTCTTGAAGCAAATAAAGCCCTCCAGTATTCTGAGATATGGGTAGTTGTGGCGACTCCAGAAACAGCGCTTGGTAGAATCATCCACAGGCCCAACTACGATGAAACCGAAGCCCGGGCTAGGATTAGTTCTCAAACCACTAACGACGAGCGCATTAAACGAGCGGATGTAGTCATAAATAACGACGGCACTTTAAACGAGCTTAAAGCCCGTGTTAAAATTGAGTGGAATAAATTACAAAATAGACTTTAGAAAATCTCGACCTGATGAACATTAAATACGTTGAAAAAGACAAATCCCAACTTGATATCGTCCATCCGTTATGGGAGAAGATTAAAGAACATCACCGCGCCCGTTCTATTCACTTCAAAGAGCAATTTGACGCTACTACCTGGGAGATTAGAAAAAAACAAATCTTAGATAAAGCCGATGGCGGCGCTTTGTTAGTTCACTTGGCTATGAATAATGATACCGGTAATTTTATTGGCTATTGTGTGACATCTATTGACGGTGATAATGTTGGTGAAATTGAATCAATCTTTATTGAGGCTGACTACCGCCGAGTGGGAATCGGGAATGCGTTTATGCAGCGTGCACTGGAATGGATGAAGTCTTATGGAGTTAAACGAAAAGTAATTGCTGTTGCTGCCGGTAACGAAGAAGTCTTTGGGTTTTATGCTAAGTACAATTTTTACCCGCGCATCAGCGTTTTGATGCAGCCCGAAGAAAAAAGTTGATGTCCGAACATTGACTCAAAGCTACGTATTTGCTACAATATATGGTTTGGAGGCCTAAAATTTACGCATTAATTGAAACAGGCAACAAACAATACAAAGTAACTGAAGGACAGACTTTGGTAGTTGACCGCTTGCCGGATAAAGAAGGCAGCCGGATTCAGCTTGATAAAGTGCTGTTACTGGCCAACGATGACAAAGTGACCATTGGCAAACCTTACGTTGAAGGCGCCAGGGTCATGGCGGTCGTTAAGGAAAACGGTAAAGGCGATAAGATAATCGTCTTCAAGTACAAGTCTAAAGTACGGTATCGCCGCAAGAACGGGCATCGTCAGCTTTACACCAGCCTCAATATCGATAGGATTCTTCCGCCCGGCACACAGGATGTCAAAGTGGAAAAACCGACTGCCAAGAAAGCTGAACCCAAGAAAACAGTGGAAGCCATGAAACCTGCGGTAACCGAAGAACTCAAGAAAACCGAGGTAATAAAACCAGCGGCCAAAGCACCGGCAAAGAAAAAGACGACTACCGCCAAATCCGTAGCCAAGAAAGCCCCTGCTAAGAAGAAAGAGGAGAAACCAGATGGCGCATAAAAAAGGAGCCGGACAGGCAAAGAACGGGCGAGATTCCCAGGGTCAACGGCTGGGCATCAAAATATTCGCCGGTCAATCTGTCAACGCCGGTACTATTCTGGTCCGACAGCGCGGCACGCATATCCGCCCCGGAATTAACGTGGGCGTGGGTAAAGATTATACCCTGTTCGCGTTAATCGACGGGATTGTTAAGTACGAACCCACCACAAATAACCGCAGAAAGGTTAGCGTTTACAGTAGTTAAAATGAAAGAAAAGATTCATCCTCAATATTATGACGATGCCGTAGTGATTTGCTCTTGCGGCAACACCTTCACCACCGGTTCTACGAAAAAAGAACTCAAGGTTGAAGTTTGCAGCAACTGTCACCCTTTCTTCACCGGCGAACGCCGCATGATGGACACCGCCGGCCGTGTTGAACGATTCAAGAAGCGGTATAATATCAAAGAGTAATGTTAGTCTGAACGAGTACATGAGGAGCGGTATATAAATCCGCTCCTTTTTGTTTAAGAACCATGGCAGAAGAAAAAACGTACCACTATGGTGGCCAGGCAGTTATTGAAGGCGTGATGATACGCGGCCGTACGGCCAGAGTAACCGCCGTCCGCCGTCCCAACGGCGATATCGTAACCGACGTAAAACCCCTCCCTTCTCCCTCCAATAGCTGGGCGCACCGTACACCTTTCATCCGCGGTGTATTTATACTCATCGAAGCTATGGTAATAGGCATCCAGAGCCTGATGCAGTCCGCTAACATCTCGCTGGAAGAAGAGGATGTGCAAATCTCGAATAAAGCTATTTGGGGTATGCTGTTGATTTCGGTTTTACTAGCCGTTGCCGTGTTTTTTGTCGCGCCTCTTTACTTAACCAACTTCCTTCGCGACTACTTGCCGAACACCGTCGTTTTCAACCTTATCGAAGGTGTAATACGCGTTATTTTTTTCCTCGGTTACATTAAGCTAATATCTTATATGTCTGACATCAAGCGGGTGTTCTCCTATCATGGAGCCGAGCATAAATCAGTTAACGCCTATGAAGCCGGTGTACCGATGGAGGTTGAAGCAATTAAAGATTACAGTCGCAGACACGTACGTTGCGGGACGAGTTTCCTGTTCGTGGTAATGTTCGTCGCTATTATCGTATTTAGTCTGGTGGGAGTGTGGGATTTATGGTTGATGATTCTATCGCGTATTCTGCTGCTTCCGGTAATTATGGGGCTTGGGTACGAACTCATCTATCTTGGCGCTAGGCATACCAATAACTGGTTTATGAAAATCGTTTTAGCGCCGGGTTTATGGCTGCAGTCCATGACCACCGCAGAACCCGATGATAAACAACTGGAAGTCGCCATAGCAGCTATGAACAAGGCTGTTGAGGTAGATAAAGCAGAAGAAGCCGCCGAGTAGCAATAGATTATTCCTCGAGGTCTTTTTCTGTTAAATCCCGGTAATAACAAGTCTGGTTACCTGTATGGCAAACCGGCCCGGTAGGAATCCCCGATACCAGTAAAGAGTTGTTCTCGCAGTTATATTTTATGCCCTTAAGCTTGATTACGTTGCCGGAGGTTTCTCCCTTGTGCCAGAGTTCCTGCCGGCTTCGGCTATAAAACCAGACCTCTTTACTCTTCATCGTGCGACGTAACGATTCCTCATTCATAAAGCCCATCATCAGCACGTCCCCATTATTGACGTCCTGTACCACAGCGGGAATCAAGCCTTTTTCATCAAAATTTATATTCTTAATCAAGCAATTACTCCCTATCTATCAAGAGTATCCAGAGCCTCTTTTAAGTCAATATCTTCGGTATATAGCGCCTTCCCGATGATTGCACCTTCGGCGCCTATTTTCTGCAGTACCACTAAATGGTCTAGTGACGTTATTCCTCCGGCGGCAATGACCGGCAAATGTATCTCGTCAATCAAGCCTGATATAGCTGTGAAATTAGGCTCCGTTAATGTGCCATCACGCTCGATATCAGTATATATAAAGCGTCTTACGCCATTTCTTGCCATAACGTTCGCCAGTTCTATAGCCGTAGTCCCGGTATCTTGCACCCAGCCGCGCGTTGCTACCATATTGTTACGAGCGTCTATCGAGACAATGATGGACTCCTGATAACGCAGGCAGGCGTCTTTTACGAGCTGCGGATCTTCTATGGCCACTGTGCCTAGAACCACCCTGTCAACACCGGTTTTCAACAGCGTTTCAATTGTCTCGATGCTCCTGATGCCGCCACCTACCTGAACCGGTATCAACATAGCACTAGTAATATCCCTGATTATGTCTAAGTTAATTATCTCACCAGACGCTGCTCCGTCAAGGTCAACAACGTGCAGCCGCGGCGCCCCTAACGACTGCCATTTTAGCGCTACGTCCAGGGGGTCGTCAGAGAAGACTGTTTCCTGGCGGTAGTCTCCCTGAAAGAGACGTACGCACCTGCCGTCGCGAATATCTATTGAAGGTATAATTTCTATAATAGTGCCTCTTTCTACCTTATGTATGTTGCAATTATAACACCTGAAATATCATTGCACCAATATGTGATATAAAAGATAGAAAAATCTCATTGACAGATGGCAAACCTGGAGTTATAATAATATAGACCATTGACCCAATAGCAGTGAGTCAATTGCAGACACCTTAACAAATGACAAGTCGCTTGGATCAGAAACGACCGAGACGGCAGAATAGTGAAAATGCTAATGCCCTCTCGATAATTTCGAGGGGGTTTTTTGTTGAAGGTAGAAAAATGCTAAGAATAGGTTTTATAGGGGCTGGAAAAGTCGGTAGCGCTCTCGCGGTTCTCCTGGACCGCAAGGGCTATACCGTAACAGCTGTTTATGACCACACTCCCGCTAATGCCAAAAGGTTAAACGCATTGGTATTGACATGTGAAGTGATGGATAACAGCCAGCAGGTTGCTGATGCCGCTAACCTTGTTTTCATTACCACCCCCGACGGCGCTATTCAGTCAGTAGCCTCCCAGATAGAGTGGACTCCCGGTAAAAGCGTTGTTCACTGCAGCGGCGCCGATTCCACCGCTATTTTAGACATGGCCAAAGAAGATGGTGCGGCTGTTGGAGCCTTTCATCCCTGCCAAACCTTCGCCGGCATTTCACAGGCGATAGAAAACATCCCCGGCACCACCTTTTCCATCGAAGCCGATGAACCTCTCTTCTCAATACTTCAAGACATTACCGCCGCCCTGGGTGGCGATTGGATTCAGCTGAAAGCCGAAGACAAACCGGCATATCACGCCGCCGCCGTGGTTGCCTGTAACTACATGGTTACTCTGGTTAAAATGGCTACCGATCTCTGGAAAACCTTTGATATTCCCGCCGACCAGGCGACTAAAGCCCTTCTCCCCTTGATGCGCGGCACCCTGCACAATATTGAAACCCTCGGCATTCCGCAAGCCCTCACCGGTCCTATCGCCCGCGGCGATATTGGCACAATCCAAAAACACCTCGACGAAATCAGTTCTAAAACTCCGGAGCTACTCCCCGCCTATGTTGAATTAGGTTTACAGACAATACCCATCGCTCTTGATAAGGGTACAATTGATAATGTACAGGCTCAAAAGATTGAATTATTATTAAGCACTCACAACAACAATCTTCAGGGGGCAAATCATGAGAATGATGCTAAAGAGCAAAATCCATCGGGCAATAGTGACCGACGCCGACATCAACTACATCGGCAGCATCACCATCGACAGCAAGTTGATGAAGGCAGCAGACATCATCGAGTACGAACAGGTACACGTTCTTAATATTAATAACGGCGCCCGCTTCACCACCTACGTTATTGAAGGTAAAGAAGGCAGCGGTGAAATCTGCCTGAACGGTGCAGCCGCCAGACTATGCGTCAAAGGCGACCTCGTTATCATTTTGACCTACACCGATGTTCCCGAAACACAGTTAAAGGATTATAAACCACGTATCGTCCTCGTCAATGAGAAGAATGAGATAACTACCCAGCTCGATGAAAAAGTCTTCAATTAAGGAGGCGTCATGCGAGTTACAATCAGCCAAATAAAGGCTATGAAACAAAAGGGTGAGAAGATATCCATGCTCACCGCTTACGATTACACTACCGCCAAAATAGTTGACGAAGCCGGCGTCCCCCTTATTTTAGTCGGTGACAGCCTAGGTATGGTGGTACTAGGTTATGATTCCACCATTCCCGTTACGCTGGAAGTCATGTTACATCACACAAAAGCCGTCGTTCGTGGTTCCAAGAACGCTTTAGTTGTGGGCGATATGCCATTCATGACCTACCAGGTTAGCCCGGAAGAAGCTATACGGAACGCCGGGCGCTTTCTCCAAGAGACCGGTTGCCAGGCAGTCAAGCTCGAAGGCGGCGTTACTATGGCAGAAACCGTCAGGAAAATCGTTGAACGCGGCGTTCCGGTTATGGGACATCTGGGGCTGACTCCTCAATCTATTAATCAACTTGGTGGTCATAAAATACAAGGCAAAACAGAAGACTCTGCCAAACGCCTGCTGGAGGACGCTATTGCTATCGACCAAGCCGGCGCTTTTGGTGTAGTTTTAGAGACCGTACCTGCGGTGCTTGCCGCTTTTATCTCCAAGAAAATCAGCATCCCCACCATCGGCATCGGTGCCGGTGTTGGCTGTGACGGACAAGTGCAAGTCATTAATGATATCCTCGGTTCATATACAGATTTTGTGCCAAAGCACGCCAAGCAATACGCTAAAATCGCCGAGGTTATGGCCAAAGCTATCTCCCAATACCACGAGGATGTGAAGACCGGCAAATTCCCCACCGAAGCCCAAAGCTTCCCAATGGATGAAAGTATCCTAACTAAATTAGGGAAATAACGATATATATAGTATGATAACGAAAAAGAGCCCCGCCCAAAAACGGGACTCTTTTTGTTTGATAACACCTGCGAGGTAAAGTTATGGAAGTACTAAAGACTATTGCTGAAATGCGTCAGGCTAGAAAAGCCTCTAAAAAGACCATGGGGTTTGTGCCTACGATGGGGTATCTTCATGAAGGCCACATTTCTTTAGTCCGCCAGGCTAGAGAGAAGAATAAACTGGTAGCCGTCAGTATTTTTGTTAATCCAACGCAGTTTGGGCCTAAAGAGGATTTTAGAACCTATCCGCGTGATACCAAACACGACCTTTCCATGCTGAAACCTCATACTGACTTTGTCTTTATGCCCTCCGATGAGGAGATGTACCCCGAAGGTTATGACAGCTGGGTGGAAGTTAAAGGCATCACCGATATGTTAGAAGGTTCAGCGCGGCCTGGGCATTTTAGAGGCGTCAGTACCGTTGTCTTAAAACTTTTCAATATCGTCCAGCCAAACCGCGCTTACTTCGGGCAAAAAGATGCCCAGCAATTGGCCGTTATTAAGAAGATGGTCAAAGACTTTGATGTCAATATTGATATCGTTGCCTGCCCTACCGTGCGCGAATCTGACGGACTGGCAATGAGTAGCCGCAACACCTACCTCACGCCGGAACAGCGGCGTTCGGCTCCTGTGCTTTATCAGTCTCTACAGCTTGCTCAAGAGCTTGCCAAACAAGGTGAATGGGATGCTTTAGCCATACGTAAGGAAATGACCAAACTCATCCAGAAAGAATCCCAGGCGGATATTGAATATATCAGCATCGCTGATAACGAGACGTTAAAAGAGATTCACCGCATCAAGTATCCGGCTTTGGTGTCTATGGCGGTAAGGTTTGGCAGAACGCGTTTGATTGATAATCTCGTGCTGGAAGAATAGACGCTATATAGACCGCCCCACAGATTTGGCGACAGCCCGTAATTCATCCATTAGACGTGCAAAATCTGACGGCGATAGTGATTGTAACCCATCCACCAGGGCTTCTTTAGGATTAGGGTGCACCTCAATGAGTAGCCCATCAGCTCCCGCCGCAACCGCCGCTTTAGCTATAGCCGGCACCAGTGAGTAATTCCCTGCCGCATGTGAAGGATCAACGATGACCGGCAGGTGGCTGTTTTTCTTCAGGACAGGTATCGCGGAAATATCCAGAGAAAAACGGACGCTGTCTTCAAATGTTCTAATGCCCCGTTCACAGAGTATTACTTGATTATTTCCTTCTGCCAGCAGATAATCGGCGGCAGTCAGCCATTCGGTAATCGTGCAGGAAAAACCACGCTTTAATACTACTGGTCGGCGGCTCTTTCCAGCATCGGTCAACAGAGAGAAATTTTGCATGTTCCGCGAGCCTATTTGCAGCATGTCAGCGTAAGATGATACCAATAATACGTCTTGTGGATTGACTACTTCGGTGACTATCGGCATACCAAACTCGTCTCTGGCTTTGGTTAGGAGTTCCAGTCCTTCTTTTTGTAATCCCTGGAAACTAAACGGAGAGGTGCGGGGTTTAAAAGCACCGCCCCGTAATATAGTAGCTCCGGCTTTTTTTACCGCTTCAGCCGCCTGCATGAGTTGTTTTTCACTCTCTACCGCGCAGGGGCCTGCCATTACAACAACCTTCTCTCCCCCAATTGTTACACCACCGCAGTCAACGATCGTGTCTTTAGGGCTGAAGGTACGTGAAGCCAGTTTATAAGGCTTCATAATGCGTGTGACGCTCTCTACGCCTGGAAAGATGGCAAAGATATCCGTGGGTATTTGCCCCGTGTTGCCGCCTAATAAGGCAACGACGGTTTTATCCGTGCCCACGTTAAGTTGAACGCCAAGGTTGAGGGATTTTGCCTTCTGCACCACATCGTCAACTTCTTTTTTGCTGGCGCCGGTACGCATCTCTACTATCATGCTGATCTACTCTCAACGCGGGAATTGCGTTTTAAAGACAATACGAACATATTAATGGCCGCAACTTCAATCCAGATTATCGCGTTAGCTACCAGCAAGCGTTCCACCAGTCCGAACCAATAGTTTTGTTCCGGAAGGAACCTGATGGTTACCGACAGAGCCACGCCTAATACGAAAGTAATAAGTGTATAAATGTACAGATATTTCCAGTTTGGGTCTTTTCTGATACTCGGTAGTAAGCACAGTATCGCTATCGGGAAAAGAATGAATGTCGTACTGGCCATAAAACCATGTATTCTTCCCTCTAAAGAACGTGCGGCTTCTATCGTGCCTGCGGCATCGGTACGAAATGCTCCGATAAGCAGCATGGCAAATCCGAAGAAGACAAATATACCAACGCCCAGATAAAACCATCTGGCACCACGCTTTACATTAAAGAGGAGGCCGGCAGTGAAAACTTCTATAAGTAAACCTAAAAAGAGAAAACCTATCGTCTGAATCCAGCCGACATCGGTTAATGCCAGGCTGCTTATAGAGTCCTTTACAATGCTATAGCCGGGGCTGCTCAATCCTGCTGAAAGGTCGCCGATAGAGAGCATAAACGGCCCTATCATACCGGCTATCGCCAGCCCGGTGTGTATGTTCCAGAGCTTAAAAAACGGAATTATTCTTTGCATGATAATTTCTATAAGGGTGTTTTTGACACTGATGTAAAGCGGTTCACCAGCTTTATTGGCGTGGGCGTTACTCATTTTGGACACTACTAATTATTTTGTTCCTATCGGCACCAGCACCGAACCGGTAACTGGATAGATAATTTCCAAGAAAACGGAAGTGTCGCCGCTGCCGACGGTGAACTTTAACTTGTAATCAATACCCTGTTCCTGGCTGGCAGTAAAGGAAAACCTATCAGAGGTTGTGCCGTTGGATGAGGCGTATATCTGCGTTAGTCCGGAAATAGTAAAACTGATAGTGCCCCCACCGACGACGTAGAAATACCCATCCACTTTATCACCTGCCGCCAGTTCGATGGTGATAGACGTTTCATTGGTGAAGTTAAGCTGAATCTGCTTCATTTGCCAGATATTGGCTAATTTTGACTCACGGATGTATTCAATGCTAGCAGGTTTGGTTGTGGTTGCAGTGTCACTATTACCTGAAGTACAACCGAAAATACTGAAAACCATGGCAAACAAAAGTACCGCGATTGCAGCTTTTTTACACATATTTTTCTCTACCTCAATAAAAAATTCCCTATATATAATATCGTATAATGAGAAACTAAGTTAGTCAATGGTACGAATACCTAATGATTACAGAATCGATAATATAAAAAATTTATGAGATATTGTTATTTTAGTAGAAGAATGTTAAGGAACTACTAACATATCATTACTTTATGTCAAAAGCCCTTTTATAACCCCCTCCAATACCATCCGCCATCCATTGCCAATTTTCTTGTAGTCAATTTTAATCTGTGTATGACCTACGGTAACGCCATCGGCCAATGACGCCATAAACCTCTGGGCATTAAAAGGCTTTCCCTGGAACCGTCTGATAACGATATTTCCTTCTTCTGTGGTGAGAGACTCTATACCTGCTTTGGCTGCTAATACCTTTATTCTCACAATGTAAAGCAGGTTATGTACCTCGATGGGCGGCTTACCAAAGCGGTCGTTGTATTCTTTTAAGACGTCGTCTATCTTCTCCACCGAATCTATTTCACCCAGTGTTCGATACATTTCTAGGCGTGTTTCAACATCGCTAACATAATATTCGGGTATAAAAGCGTCCAGCGGTAAATCGGTTACCGGCGGGGGCAATTTGGGTTCAGGTTTTTCTTTACCCGCCATTATCGCTTTTTGTTCTTCTACGGCGTCGGCAAGCAATCTTGTGTAAAGACTAAAACCCACGGCAGTAATGTGTCCGCTCTGGCGATGTCCTAATAAAGTCCCCGCCCCTCTTATTTCTAAATCCTTCATGGCAATGCCAAACCCAGCTCCAAGTTCTGTAGCTTCGTAAATCGTCCGTAAGCGTTTATGGGCTATCTCGGTGAGTCGTTTTCCATCGTAAAGAAAATAGGCATAAGCCAGATTAGCACCACGCCCAACTCTGCCACGCAACTGGTAAAGCTGTGTTAGTCCGAACTTATCCGCTTTGTTAATGATAATCGTGTTGGCATTAGGCATATCCAAACCAGATTCGATAATCGTAGTGCAGACGAGGATATCAACTTTGCCCTGCGTAAAAGACGTCATCACCTTTTCCAGTTCGTCTTCCGGCATCTGCCCGTGCCCTACGGCTATTTCTGCTTCAGGCACCAGCTCGCGCAGATTCTGAGCTATCATGGCGATGCTTTGTACTCTGTTATGCACGAAGAATACCTGCCCATTGCGTTCTATTTCTCTTAGAATCGATTCCCTCACCAGGTGGTCATTATACTCCGCCACATAAGTCTTGACGGGTAATCGCGCTTCAGGCGGCGTCTCCATCGTGCTCATATCCCTTACCCCTACCAAAGACATGTGGAGGGTTCGTGGAATGGGAGTGGCGCTTAAGGTCAGTACGTCAACTTCGCTGCGCATCTTCTTTAGAAATTCCTTGTGATTAACGCCGAACCTCTGCTCTTCATCAATAATCAGCAACCCCAGGTTTTTAAAGATGATATCTTTTTGAATCAATCGATGTGTACCAATACAGACATCCACTGTACCATTGTTTAGTCCGTTTATTACCTCATGTTGCTCTCTGTCGGAGCGGAAGCGGCTTAACATTTCAACCTTTACCGGGAATGCTTCCAGTCGTTCGGAGAAGGTTGTGAAATGCTGCTGGGCTAAGACCGTTGTAGGCACCAGCACCGCCACTTGTTTTCCATCCATTACCGCCTTAAAAGCCGCCCGTATCGCTACTTCTGTCTTGCCATAGCCCACATCCCCGCAGACTAGTCTATCCATCGGTTTGGACTTTTCCATGTCCTGTTTTACGTCCTGTTGCGTCTGGAGCTGGTCTGGTGTTTCTACGTAAGGGAAAGCAGCTTCCAGTTCCTGCTGCCAGACGGTATCACGGGAGAAAGCGTAACCCGGCACTACCTCACGGGCAGCGTAAAGCAATAAAAGGTCACGCGCTAGCAGTTCGGCCGCTTCTTTAGCTTTGTGCCGTGTCCTTACCCACTCCTGTGTTCCAAGTTTGCTCAATATCGGGGTTCTTTCGCCCGCCCCAACGTAACGACTCACCCTGTCAATCTGGTCGGACGGGACGTAAAGAATATCATTACCGGCATACTGTAACATCAGATACTCTTTTTCGGTCCCTGCCGTATCAAGCATTGTTACGCCGATGAACTTACCAATTCCGTGCTCTACATGAACCACGTAGTCATCTGCAGTAAAATCCATCGATACTTTACGGCGTGCTGACGGTTGTTTTTTCACTAAACGACGCTGTTTAACAAAGCCGAAAATTTCGGCGTCCGTAAAGAGATATGTTTCACCACTCATCACCCACCCCTCCGGCAACGAACCCTGCACCAGCACCATCGTGCCCGGTTCCGGAATCTGCTTCACTTCTTCTGTTGGCACAACAAGGATATCTTCATCCTCAAACAAATCCGATAGACGGTTTGCCTGATGACTGACTATAATGATGCGCTTTCTTTGCTCTAATAGTTCAACAGACTTTTTGATGAAAACAGGCAGTTTACCGGCATAATTGGGTGCTGTAAAGAAGTCCAGCCCGGGTTCAACTCCAAAAGATTCCAGGCTTAGCTTGTGCTTTCTGTTTAATTCAGGTTCAATCTCTTTCCAGACGAAATATGGGGTGGGAAAATTTTGAGGCAACTCGCCTCGCTCTATCTTCTCGGAACGCAACTGGATGGCTTCATTATCATAGTCCGTCACAGCTTGTTCTACAGCTGACGGTTCATCAAGAATCACCAGTGTATTGTCAGGAAGATAATCAATTATTTTACCCCTGTTAAACAATGCCGCATAATACTGGATATCACCCAGATTCCCTGCAAGGAAGTTTTCTTTATCGTTCTGAAACTGCTGTTTGAACTCATTATTGCACCCTTTTAAGTCAACACTGTTTAGTACTTCTTCTAAAGCAAGCCCATCTCTTTTGTCTGTCAAAAGTAACTCCGATGCTGGTCCCACTTTTATATCTTCGATTTTTTCTACCGAACGTTGTGTAGTAGCATCGAAACTCCTAATACTGTCTATATCGTCGCCAAAGAATTCTAGGCGGAAGGGTCTTTCAGCTGTGGGAGGAAAGATATCGACAATGCCTCCCCGATGGCTCATCGTGCCGGGTATTTCCACGATATTTTCTAGCCGGTAACCTTTTTTTTGAAAGTCTTCTAATAAGTCAAAAGGCTTGACGCTCATTCCAACCTTGATGTTTTTCTGCGAGGCTATGAAGTTACTAAATGCAGTGGTTTGCGACATTAATGCCTGCGCCGATGTTACCACCAAAGGAGGAGAAATGCTTTGTTTGTTTTCGCTATATTCAGCCAGCATTGAAAACACTCTGATTCTTTCCATCTCTGTGGCCATATCCGGTGTTAATCGTTCATAAGGCAATATATCCAATTCTGGGTAGATATATACCGGCTTTTCGCCGCACCAGCTGTCAAGCTGCTCCTGGAGTTTTTTGGCATCCTCCGGCTGGGCAGTGACGAACAGAATGGGAATCTGAAGCTTTTTGTATAAAGCTGCCACGATATAAGGTCTGGCAGAATTAAGGTAGACTACTGTCTTACTGTTTTGTTTCACCTCGTCCGCTAAGTTATTCCAACTCGGCAACGACTCTATTAACTTGGTCAATTTATCTAGTTTCAACATATTTCATGCAAACGCCTATAGGGCTCGTCCATAAAAATGGGCCAGCCCTTTAACCTAATTTTATCACAAAATCGACGTTAAATCCCTTTAAAGCTCGACAACTATTGTAAACACTTATCTTTATTATGTTATAATATTATGTTAAAATGATTACCTAGAGTCTAAAAGGCAACGCCTGTTAATTATGGACACGAGGAGACGCCATGAAAGATTCAATCGAAAACTTTTTGCATTATTTAGCGGTTGAAAAAGGATATTCCGAACACACGATTTCCGCTTATCGCAATGACCTAAATGCTTTAGCTGATTTTATCAGCAGCCAGTCCTTAACTTCATGGGCAGCCATGGACAGGCAAAATATGCTGGCATACATGTTATTCCTTAAAGAGCGTGGCTATGTCGCTACCACCATCGCCCGTAAGGTAGCCGCCTCTAGGTCCTTCTTTGGATTTATGGTGGCGGAAGGAAAGCTTAAGACCGATCCCACCGAAAATATGAGCTCTCCCAGCGTCGGCAAAGCGTTACCCAAGCCTATCCCCCTCGACCAGGTACGCCTCTTACTGGAACAACCGGACAAATTATCCACTTCCGAGGCCAAACGCGATTCCGCCATGTTGGAGTTGCTCTACGCCAGCGGTATGAGAATCAGCGAACTTGTCGCCTTAAATATCGGCGACGTTAACACGGACGGCAACTACTTCGTCCGCTGTTTCGGCAAGGGCCGCAAGGAACGCATTATACCTCTTTATGAAAAAATCGCTTTATCGGTCAAGCATTATATTGAAGAAAACCGGCCCAAACTCGCCCACGGTAAAAAGAGTGATGCCCTCTTCCTCAACGCCCGCGGCGACAGGATTACCCGGCAGGGTTTCTGGCAAAAACTCAAGGAATACACCAAATCGGCCGGATTAAGCACTCAAATCAGCCCTCACACCTTAAGGCACAGCTTTGCAACCCATATGCTTGGCGGCG
>JAQTMM010000007.1 GCA_028714335.1 Dehalococcoidales bacterium | reverse complement strand
AAGGAGGCGCAAGGTGCAATACTACAAACTGACTGACTGGAACTACCAGACGCATGGCTGGACGCAGTGGGGAGAGAACATTACCCACCGAGCTATCGGTACAGGCTGTAACCTGTGCACTAATGACGTTATTCATGTCTATGACCACCCGTTGAAGGCAGCCTTCTTCAACCCTGCTCACGCTAGCTTTAATAATCCTATTTTGTGGAAATGCAGGGTTAGAAAGGTGGTGGCTAACGACGGGACGAAGGTGGGGGTTAAGGAATGTACCACCCTGAAGCGCCTTCCCCTGCCGGAGATAACTATAAATCAGCGTATTCGTGCTGCTATCCTTGCCGTCTTGCTGGTTTATAAAGAGGATTCCTACGTGACCTGGGCGAATAACTGGTTGTCCGGCAAAGATAGGTCAGCAGAGGCAGCAGGGGCAGCAGCACGGGCAGCAGCAGGGTCAGCAGAGGCAGCAGGGGCGGCAGCAGGGTCAGCAGAGGCAGCAGCATGGGCAGCAGGGTCAGCAGAGGCAGCAGAGGCAGCATGGGCAGCAGCAGGGGCAGCAGCACGGGCAGCATGGGCGGCAGAGAAAGATATGGATTTTGTAGTTCTCATCCAGAGGGCTATTAAGGAGGAGGCGGAGAAATGCTTAAAGACTTCTACGAACAAATAATGGCGGAGAGAGGTGCTAAGCCTAGCGCCGAATACTGGGTTAGATTCTGTCAAGACTGCCCGCGTGAAAAGCAATGCATAGACGTTGACACTCCTGATGAAGTCAAGGAAGGCATTGAAATGATACTCTGCGCCATTGCCAGACTCGCCAATATTAGAGGAGGTAAGGATATGCCAACTTCTCCAGACTGCAAATTCTATAAAGACGGCAAGTGTTCTCACTCTGATGCGCCTAACCCCGGTCACTCTTGGTGTATTGGGAAAGACCACTGCCACGATTACCAACAGCCAGATAAGGAGGCGCAAGGTGCAATACTACAAACTGACTGACTGGAACTACCAGACGCATGGCTGGACGCAGTGGGGAGAGAACATTACCCACCGAGCTATCGGTACAGGCTGTAACCTGTGCACTAATGACGTTATTCATGTCTATGACCACCCGTTGAAGGCAGCCTTCTTCAACCCTGCTCACGCTAGCTTTAATAATCCTATTTTGTGGAAATGCAGGGTTAGAAAGGTGGTGGCTAACGACGGGACGAAGGTGGGGGTTAAGGAATGTACCACCCTGAAGCGCCTTCCCCTGCCGGAGATAACTATAAATCAGCGTATTCGTGCTGCTATCCTTGCCGTCTTGCTGGTTTATAAAGAGGATTCCTACGTGACCTGGGCGAATAACTGGTTGTCCGGCAAAGATAGGTCAGCAGAGGCAGCAGGGGCAGCAGGGGCAGCAGCACGGGCAGCATGGGCGGCAGGGGCGGCAGTAGGGGCAGCAGCACGGGCAGCAGCACGGGCAGCAGCAGGGTCAGCAGAGGCAGCAGGGGCGGCAGTAGGGGCAGCAGCACGGGCAGCAGGGGCAGCAGGGGCGGCAGCACGGGCAGCATGGGCGGCAGAGAAAGATATGGATTTTGTAGTTCTCATCCAGAGGGCTATTAAGGAGGAGGCTTTAATATGCTAGAAGAAATAAATTCAATGCTGAATCTGGCCATACTTGCCAACCGGCGGGACCGGCTGGCTCAATGGTGCGACATGGAAATGCGCTATCGCCGTCCGGTAGAGACCGAGATAGAGATTCTCCGTGAATCCAGCCTGCCGTGTCCCTTCGACCAGAACGCCAGATGCGATGTCAAGGTAGCCTGCGGCGCGGCGGACTGCTCTATATGGCTTAAAGAACTGGATAGGGCAAGAGAACAGATAGGAAGGGAGAATTAGTGAGTATAGAATTGACAAAGTTCGCACGTTGCAAGCGTTGTGGGCAGCTTTGCCGCCCGGGGAAAGGCAATCCAAACTCTCGCCCCTTCCGCAAAGCGGCTGAGGGACTGTGCGTGAATTGCGCAATTACCCAGTTCCTAAAAGAAACAATACCTCTAAACAATCTCCTATCTAGCGTTGGGCCCGACGTTCTTTTACGAGAGGACTTGCAACAGCAAGTTGGAAACATTATGACCACCGGAAATTGCGATGCTTCGCTTAGTGAAATTAGTTGGCAGATAGTGGTTGACCAATGGGATTTACCGATGCCAAAGCTGGGAGGACTAAATGACAAAACCAATAGTAGCAGACGTGACCGTAAGGTTTAAGTTAGACCTGCCCAGCAAGGACGAGGTAACAGAGCGGGTATTAGACATCATAGCAGGACTACCCAATATTAAGAGCATTGACGCCTTCGTGGACGGGGAAATTATGTCTATACCGTTGAAAAAGGATGGAGGAGGCTAAAAATGAGAGTTGCCAAAAATGAACTATTTAGACTGGCGCGAGTCTTATCAGAAAAACTTGATGAAGATGACGTAGAAAAGCTCTACGAAACTTTTGATTATCTTCCCCTATTTAACCGCTCTGTAGGTAAATTTGGCTGGGTATATCCTAATGGGATATTTCATGATAGCTTGCCTAGCCTAGAAGATTTCTTTCAGGAAATTATCGGATAGGGGAAGCCCTCAAATCGCTCCGGGCACTCGTGGGAAATCAAAAAAACGGGGCATGAAAGGAAGGTTGAGGGGAATTATACATGTCAACCAGCATTAAATACTTACTAAAGGTGCGGAAGGAATTACGTCAAGACCTCAACCGTGCGCTTAAGGAATTTGACCAGTCCGAGGCTGTAAAGTGCCAGAGGGCATTGAACACACTTAATTCTATACTCAGGCAAAAGAGGAGGGAGAGCAATGGAAAATGAAGGCAAAACCACAGCATTAGAAGTAAGAGACAGTCAAATCGTACTCACACCGGACGAGGTGGTGCAGAACGCAACAGCCCAGGCAAAACTCTTAATGGACATCGTGGAAAAAACCAAGTGCTATCAATCCATTTCCGGCAAGAAATACCTACAGGTGGAGGCATGGGAAACCATCGGTGCCTTCAACCGCACCCATGCCGAGACGGAAAGCATCACCCCCATTATGAGGGGAGAGGAAATCGTCGGCTATCAGGCGCACGTGAAACTCTGGAAAGGTGGAATTTCAGACGGCGGGGCTTTTATGCCATGTTACTTTACGGAGAACTGCTGTAAAGGCAAGGCCGGAGATGCAAAACATAAAGCCTGCATGAGCGCGGCGCAGACCTTCGCCACATCAAAAGCCTTCCGCCTGTCCTATTCTTTCGTGGCGATTCTCGCTGGTTTCCAGCCCACGCCAGCGGAGGAACTGGGAGATGATGAACCCGCTCCCAAACCGCCTGTAGTCAACGAGAAAGCCCCTGGCAAGCCGGACGGGGAGAAAGCCCTGACCCCGCGCCAGCAACTCTTAAAGGCTATGCGGGAAAACCAGTATACCAACGATGATATACAGGCGCATATGGTCGACAAGTACGGCAAGGAGAACTCCAAAGAATTAACAGAGGATGAGATGCTGGCGCTTGTACAGGCCGTCCAGACCGGCAAAGTGGAAAAGATGTCATCAAGTGCCTGACGCTATCAGGGGATAAAGAGAAAGGAGAGACCTAACTGAATATGGTGCTGGTGTCCGAAACCCGCCTATGGGTGTAGATTCCCATAGGAAGTGGAAACTATCGGGGGCACAGTCATATTACCGTTAAGCGGGAAATCTGTATCACCATTAAGGCGGGACCACCCGAGCCAGCACCGCTTGGGGTGAAAGTAACGTCATCGGGACGTTGCAAGCTAAGACCGAGGGGCAATAGTGCAAATTGTAAAGATGGAGGGAAACCACCCGTGAGAATCGGCTTGACAACCGTAAGTGTAATCGGTGGTATACCTGGTGGCGCTGTCAATAGGACAGAGGCGTGTAGGTTCAGGCAAACGGGATGGGGTGCAATAACAAAGTTAAATGGCGTTGTGTTCAGTACGTCAGCCCCGTCCCGCCCAGACTAAAAAGGAGGGGGTAATGAAGTGAAAGGCATGTTGTTTAAACCAGATGTCCTGAAGGGAAAGCTCCACGCCATAGAGCAGTACGGCGAGGCGGTAACACGGCGGTTGATAAATATAGACCATTTAGGATGGCTGAAATGTGATGATGCTCCTTATTGTTTCATTCACAAAGATACGGGCGAGCATCACACTTTCAAGCCCCGCTATCAAGTGGGCGAGACCGTCTACGCTAAAGAGGCATGGCGGATAGGTGCATGGGATGAAGATAGTGCTCGTGTTTGTATCGATTATGAACTTGATAACTTTTGCCGTAAGGAATGGCTTGATTGGCCGGGGGATTATGACGACTTTAACAGAATCTGGATAGAGTGTTCCGATGATGCTCAAAAAGCTGGATTCAAGACTGATGAGTATGATAAATACCATTGGAAGCCTGGAGAATCGCCTTGCCGATGGCGTTCACCGCTTCATTTAAGGGCTATTCACGCCCGCACCTTCTTTGAGGTAACGGATGTCAGACCGGAGAGATTCGTTTTAGCCAATTTAACTTTCGAGGAATGGCAAAAAGAGGGTGGACATGCTGCTGCTGAATTACTATACGCCTGTGACGGTAAGTGGGTATGGCGGTGCGCCCTTAAAGAGGCAAAAGGAAAGGACTGAATGAAAAAGCTAAGCCTCTTTTCAGGGATAGGCGGTGACGACCTCGCGAGTGAGTGGGCGGGAATAGAGACTATATGCTTCGTGGAAAAAGATAAATATTGCCAGAAAGTTCTAAAGAAACACTGGCCGGATATTCCGATAATCGAGGATGTGCAAGATGTCACGAAAGAAAAGGTCAAAGAAGTCACGGGGCAAGAATGGATTGACATCATCTCCGGGGGTTTCCCCTGCCAGCCTCATTCGGTTGCAGGAGAGCGTAAAGGTTCTCTTGACGAGCGTAATCTCTGGCCGGAGTTCAGGCGTATCGTTGGCGAAATTAAGCCCCGATGGGTCGTGGCTGAAAACGTACCAGGGATATTTTCAAGCGACTCTGGACGGTTCTTTGGAGGAATTCTCTCTGACTTGGCCGAAATGGGGTACTCTGTCGGATGGTGTACTTTCGGAGCTGTCGATGTGGGAGCCTTACACCGGAGAAACAGAGTCTTTATTGTGGCCCACTCCAAACAGTCAACCGGGACATCGGAAATTAATAGATGGGGAGAATGTCAGCCAGAATGGAACAAAATGGGGGATATCAATAGAACAGGCAGTCAGGATGTGGCCGACACCATCAACAAGAGATTACAAGGACGGGGATGCCGAGAGTTGCAAGAACGTGCCAGTGAACTCGTTACTGGGGAGAGCAGTACATTACCCGACTCCGAACGCACACGATGGCCGGCGGCCGGGGCCGGAACCTACTTCAACTCAAGGCTCGAATCTGAAAAGGGAAATCGAAGGGGATGGCAGTACTGGCAGTTTGAACCCCAACTTTGTAGAATTTTTGATGGGATTTCCCAAAGATTGGACAGATGTGGATTAACTGATACCCCATATGCTATAATGGTATTAGACGCAATAAAGGAGGTGTCTAATGCCACAGATACGGAAGCCAGACGAGATAAAAATTTGTCAACAATGCCAGAAACAACTAACACGGAAGAGATACAACGGAATATTAGAGGACAATGGGGCATTTCACCGCCGGAAATTCTGCAATCAGATTTGCATGGCGAAGTATCAGACAAAGGCGATAGCCAACAAACAGGCTCTACTCAAAAGGGCAGTGAAGTTCCGAAAGGATCAATGCGAGAGGTGTGGGGCAAGACAACAATTAAACATCCATCACATAAACATGGACGAATCGGACAACTCACCGGAAAACTTGATGACACTTTGCGCTCCATGCCACACGAAATGGCACTGGGAACACGGCAAGAAAAAAATCAGGCGACAGAATATGTATTGCAAAATCTGTGGAGAGCCTGCTCGGAAATTGGATATGTGCCAGAAACATTATCAGAGATTCCGAAAATATGGGAATCCCTTAATGACGAAGAAAAAGATTGGGTCATCATACGTTGTGGTACTGGAAACTATTGGCATACTGAATGGCCAGGAATCCCCCGTGTCGCAACTAGAATAAAAGCCCGGGTGGACAGACTTAAAGGACTCGGAAACGCCGTAGTTCCAGCCCAAATATATCCAATCTACAAAGCTATTATGGAGTTAGAAAATGGTAAGTAAAAATACAAGGACGCGGTTAATAAGAGTTGATGGTAAAAAATGTCGTGCTGCCAGAGTGATAATATCTCGCCATTTGGGTCGTGAATTATTACCAGTAGAAATTGAATCTGGAAAGGACTGAATGACGCATGGCGAGATGTGAATTATGTAATGATACTGGACTAATTCCCTTCAGGCGCAAGGATGGGAGTATTGTGCCTCATGCCTATGTTGACTGTGAGTGTAAGGGCGTCCCATCGGCGGATTATCATCCTTATCCACCGGATATTCTGGATTTTCCCGTGAGCCGCGACTTCTACCGCCAGTTCGCCCAGTACTATCACTGGCCTGACCCTGGTTCAGTTCAAAGTGAATCAACATCAGTAATTAGAGAGATTACAAAGCTACAGAACATTCTACCCGTAGTAGTTCAGCCCAAACATACACAAAGGCTGGTAAAGAAATCAAGCGGTATTGAATTATGAGCAAACCAGTTATTTCACAGACTATCGGTGGTTACGAGTTCAGATGGAAAGAGGGAATTTACATCCGAGTAAGCCGCCTACGTGTACAAAACAGCGATGGGCAAGTCAAAGGCGAAATCATTATAAAAAATGAAAAGTCCACTTTGTATCCACAAACGTATATTAACTTTTCAGCCGACCGCACTAGGAACACATTGGTAAAATCGTTATCATCACGCTATTCCGAGCATGATTGGCAGGGAATAATCGACCAGTTATCCTACCACTTGCAGGAAAAAACAAGAGAAGGAGAACCCATAATCGAACTGGACACCACCGAGGATATAAAGCCGCCGAAGTATTTAATCTATCCCTTTATTATAGCTAATCAACCGAATGTGATTTTCGGTCCGCCGGAGAGCGGCAAAACCCAAATTGCCATGACTCTATGCGTGGCTATGATACTACCCTGGACTAACAATCCCTTAAACTTGGGTGTGCCGAGTGAATCATGTGTTCCGCTCTGGCTTGATTATGAGGCCGATAAAGATACCACGCATTGGAATTTTAAGCGGATAGCGAGCGGTATCGGCGTAGAATACTTGTCGCTCCCTTACCGGCGCTGCCGCGCACCATTGGCTGATGATATTGAGCAGATTGCCGGGCATATGGACAAGGTAAAGGCGAACTGCGTTGTGATTGACAGCCTTGCTAAAGCGGCTGGCGGAGACCTGGATAAATCGGAAAGCCCCTCCCGTTTCTTCGCGGCGTTAGACCAGCTTAGATGTACGTCTTTGATTATTGCCCATACCTCAAAGGGGTCTGATGGCGGCAGGAAGTCTATTTACGGCTCTACTCTTTTCGAGGCGTATTCCCGCTCAATATGGGAAATCAAGGCATCTCATGAAGGTGAGACTCTTTATGTTGGGCTTTGGGATAATAAGGCAAACTTCAGAAGGAAATTAGAACCAGTGGCTTATACGCTCTCCTATGACGACGAGCATATTTTTATAAATATTGAGGATATCAAGACCGTAGATGATTTTATGAAGCACCTTTCCGTTAATAGTCGAATAGCGGAAGCATTAAAGGATGGCTCTAAAAGCCCAGCAGAGCTTAAAGAGATTCTGTCCGATGTACCAGGTGCCACTTTTTATGCCGAGTTAGCCCGGATGGTAAAGAAAAACAAAATCATCAAAATGGGTGTTGGAAGGGACATTTCTTATGGTTTGCCTTACCAGGAAAAATAAGGAACATAGCATGCTATATAGCACGCTATATAGCAAGGGGATATATATACTTTGTATATATATATCCCACCTTGCTAGGTTGTTGCTATGCTGTTTTGCAAGGTCTGTTTATGAAGTTAAGCCTGACTACCGGCGGCTAAAGAAGGTGAAGGGATGATACAGCTTTATCAGGGTGATTCAAGGGAGATAGCTAAAGATTTAATCGCGCCGGGAAGTGTTGATTTAATATTCACCGACCCGCCTTATGCCAAGAAATATCATTATCTCTATCAGTGGCTGGGGCAGGAAGCTGAACGCGCTCTAAAACCCGATGGTTTTCTTTTTGCTTATACCGGGCCGTACTGGAAGCATGAAATTATGACGATGCTTGGGAGATACCTTGACTACTTCTACGATTTTGTTTTAGTTCATGGAGATACTTCTATATTGTGGCAAAGGAAAATCGTATCTGGTTATAAGTCAATATTGTGTTATAAACAAAAAGGCCGCAAATCAAAGCCGTATATGAATGTTTTAGGTAAATTTTCGAGTTCGGAGCAAGACAAGAGATTTCATTCTTGGGGACAATCTGCTTTTGAGGCCCGCTATTATATTGACTGCTTCACGAAAGAGGGTGATTTGGTGGTCGATTACTTTTTAGGCAGCGGCACGACGGCCGAGGTATGCAAGCGTCTTAATCGAAACTTTATTGGTATAGAGAATGATGCGGAGACCTTTAAAATTGCGCAGGCTAGATTGAC
Organism: Dehalococcoidales bacterium; assembly: GCA_028714335.1. GTDB lineage: Bacteria > Chloroflexota > Dehalococcoidia > Dehalococcoidales > RBG-16-60-22 > RBG-13-51-18. The sequence continues at coordinate 37,152 of JAQTMM010000007.1, read as the reverse complement.
TGGGGCACTCGGTCCCAGGGAAAAGGGACGGCAAATAGAACTACTTCCTGAAGAAGGTGAAATAAGTAAAGGGAGGTCACATCAAGGGGTGGGATGAAACTTTGTATTTATTGTGGGAAAGAATTACCCTCAAAACGCAGAAAGTATTGTTCTGATGAGTGCAGTCAAAAATACTTTCAGGAGTTTATTTTGCCTCTTTGGTGGAAAAATGCCAGGGAAGCGGCTTTAAGGAGAGCCGAATATAAATGTGAGCAGTGCGGTGCAAAAGATAAACTGGAAGTCCATCATAAAATTAAACTTCCTGACCCAAATCATCGACACAATCATCCTCTCAATAGACAAGACAATCTGGTAGTTTTATGCCGGACATGCCACGAAAATACTCATCGCGGAGAAAAGAAGATTCCTGTCCAGCAATTGAGGATGGTATTAGGTTAAGAGTTTGAGGAGGTCACTCAATGGAAAAAGAACTGCGGAAAGAATTGAGAGCTACTAAAAAGAGCCTGAAAGAGCTATCCCGCTCGTGCTTTATCTTCCTGCGAAGGCTGGATGAGACAATGAAAATGCCTGAAGGCCGTGAGCGCGGTAGAACTATAGCCGCTCTCTCGAACCAGCTTGAGAGGGCAAATGATATAGTCCGGCACTTCAATTTTGGGCTTGGAATAGATGAAGATTCCAAAGCAAGGGAGTGGGAAAAGGAGGTCACTCAATGGAAAAAGAGATAGAGAAGATAGCGAAGGTAATTAAGCCTTTATTGTGCCGTGCGCATGGTTGTTTTTTCAATGATAAAGACGTTATGGAGTCTCCGTATTGCGTTTATAATTTTAAATGCGATTGGATTCAAAAGTGGACAGCGAATGTTGCCCAAGCCCTCATCGACGCCGGTCTTAGGTTCAAAAAAGAAACTAAGGGGCAGAAAACTCCAGAAAGACGTTTTACCCTAGAGGAATTACGTCAAATAGATTTGGCTAACAAACTTGAAGATGATTACGATAGAGATACCTAATTGGAGGTAAAAGATGCTGTTTAAAGCGTGGCTTTTCAGAACAATAGGCAATATATCCTATCGCCTTAATGGTGGGCTTGAGGGATTAGACCGTAGGAATCTTTGCAATAAAATTCAGTTTTGGGCGTGGTCAAAATCTTATTATGCCGAATGCTGTCAGGAATTCCCCAAAGGGAGGAAGGATTGTTTTTCAGTTTTGACAATAATTTAAGGATATACGGCTTGATAACAGGTACTCCCTGGCGCGATTTGGGATGGACTAGAGACCATCCAACTGAAATACGCTGGCATCTTAATTTGTATTCATCGGAGAGAAGTCGCCGCAGGGGTATTTTGAAATATCAACGTGAATATCCCCAGGAACTACTTTATATCTTTGAGATAACTCTAGCTGAATTAATTGCGATGTCAAAATATTGCCCTATTGATGGTAAGAGTAATGATAGGCGAGTAAAGCCGAACGCATTAGGTATGTTAAGAACTTGGATGAAAAATAGTTAGTTCTTGGGAGGTAATTATGGAAAAGATAAGAGAAGAAATCAGATTTGCATGGGTTTGCCGCAACATTGAGTTGAATAAAATTCACCGGATTGAACTCACAGATATCGAACTTATTACCGGAAAATATCCTTCCTGGATAAAGCCCGGCAATGATAACTGTGAAATCCTCGCTAAAATCCGCCCCACCGGTGACAAGGACAAAAGCAATACCGAAATATGGGAAGGTGATTTTATCCGGCTGGAAGACGAAGAAGGTGAATGTTTCCTCTGTCTGGTGGATTGGGCAGAAGGAGATGAAAATGAATCCATCTTACGCGGCTGGCATTGGACGATGCTAAAAAATATTACCGAAGAAATTTACAGCGTCGATGATGGCCGCAGTTTATTTAGCGGCTGGACAGGAGAACCGGAAATCATCGGTAACAAATGGATGAATCATTATAAGTGAAGGGAGGTAATTATGGATAGGGAAAAAGAAGCTAGAGAGGCAATAGCCAAGAAGCTCTATTTTAACCAAGAACGTGGGAAAGGTTATACGGAGTCGGAGATTAAAGAATCATGGAGACATAGCCCTTTAGCGAGAATCAGATTCCACACTTTAGCTACGAACATCCTGAATATTAAAGACGGGTCCGGCAAGAAATACTTGCGGATAGAGGAATAAGGAGGCTCACCGTGGGAAATGACAGGATACTTACGGAGAAAGAGGTCATGGATTCAGTACTAAGACCATTAACAGAAGACGAGATTCGTAAGGCGGAAAATATGAAAGAAATCCATAGTAGCAGTTTCATGCCTCCATTTTACAGAATAATTTCGGAAGCCCAGGACGCCAAGACCATTGCTGCGCTCTCCGCCGTAAGCGATGAGGAACTGGTGGAGAGAGTAAAGGAAAGACTCGTAGCTAACTTCTATGATGGAAGGTCTGTTTATAGCAAAAGGTTGTGGACGGAAAAGGCTAAAGGATTAATTTCCCTCATCCTCGCTATCAAGGCAACCCATGACGCCTGTGATTCTACCTACGGCGCATTACTAGCGGAAAAGGACAGGGAGTATCAAGTAGCAACAAAGAAAGCCGCTGAAGAATTGGCGGAGGTTCATCGCAGGGATAAAGCCCAGGCCGTCCAGCAGGCGAGGCAAGGTGAGCGGGAGAAATGGGCTATTTGGTTTCCTGCTGTAACAATCACGTGTAGAGATGATTGCGAGTTTTACAATCCCTATGACGAATGTGTCAAGGCAAATGATATGCCTGCCGGTATTACTATTGAAATAAATCAAGACCATTACATGAGATGCCCTTTCTGGCAAGCCCTGAAGGAGAGTGATAGCGATGGGAAAACAGATATTAAAACTACTCTCTGAAGTACACGCCGCCGTCAATGACTTGGAGGACAGGCGGACATCAGATTTTAAAGCCCTGAAGGACGCCCTCAACGAACTGGAGTTCGGGCTTGAGACTGCGCTGGGGGTGAAGCGATGAGAGACCGCGCGGAATGGGTGGCTGGGATAAACATTAACAGTAAAGAGGCTATGCAGATTGTTAAGGACTATCTCAATAAGCCTGCTCTGGAGCGGCTTAAGCGTAAGGTCGAGGGTAGCAACCTTCCGGCTGACGAGGCAAGCTAAAGGGAAAGTGAATATAAATGCTTAACTTTTTGGGTAACTATCCCTTGACATACAGTATGAGGCTAGAATAGAATGGGAATATATTACGAGGATGATTGGTGGAAAATATTTTGCGGAGACTGCCGTAAATATCTAGGTATGTTTGCTGACCCTCGGCTTTCGGAATGGCATGTTGATACTATTATTACTGACCCTCCGTGGCCTGGATTTGATAGGCTTGGTATGACTAAAGAGGAATCAATAAAGCTATTCTCAGAAGTGGCACAATACTTTCTAATCGCCAAAAGGGTGATAATTGTGTTAAGGCATGATGTTGACCCCCGCTTTTTAGTATCTGTGCCTGCGGAATTGCCGTTTTTTAGAATTCAAATATTGCCTTATGTAATGCCTGGGTACATTGGTAGAAAGCTCGGAGGTGATGAAATAGCCTATTGTTTTGGTGAGCCTTTGCCATCTGTACCAGGCAAAAGAGTCATCCCAGGTTACGCTCCAAAAGCTCAACCACAGCAACGTCCTAATAACGGGCATCCCTGCAGCAGAGCATTGTCCCATTTCCGTTGGTTAGTAGAATGGTGGTCTTTACCAGGAGAGACTATACTAGACCCCTTTATGGGTAGCGGGGTAACATTAAGAGCAGCAAGAGCATCTGGCAGAAAGGGTATCGGGATGGAGATTGAGGAAAAATATTGTAAATTAACAGTAGCAAGCCTGAATAATCCAGAAATGATATTGGAGGTGTGAAATGAAAAAAGTAAGTTTGCCTTTCGTGATTGATTTTCTGAACCAAATAAATGACTTAGACCACTCTGTGTTACCTGTTTTGATAGCTTACCGTGTTGCCTGTAATAAGGAATTAGGTGAGCATCCCACTATACAGACGGGTAAAACCGATGATGGTTATGAAGTCGGCATTCTAGGGATATTGAATGGTTTATTTGGTGTCAAAAAAGATGGATGGGGATATATCGCTGCTCATTACAAGGATAAAGAGCTTAAAGAGATAGAGCGGTTCGCAATATTAGAACCTCAACCCAAACCCTTTACAGAAGCGGAATTTGAGAGTCTAGTTGATAAGGCTTCACAACCTCTGGAGCAACCGCAAAAACCCGATTCAAAAGAAGCTGGAACATCGGAGTCTCCGACTTCCGGTGATTGTAGCGAAAACCATACTCATTTAGATAGGTCTGGAGATATTTAGGGGAGACGGCATGATAAACGCCATTGATGCCACGCTTAACCAGCGACCAGAAGCCTTCAACCGTATTCACATGGTTGATACCTCTGGCATAGATGCCCTTGCCATGCTGGACAACGCCATGAGAATATCCGAGCTTCTTAACCGTGTTGTAGCTAGAAAACTCATCGGTATGGATGGTATTATCTGCCCCTCTAGGCACGTTCTTCCAGATAATCGGCATGATGGTGCGAGCCTTAACATCTTTGACTACCGATGTAAGAACTTGCCCATCATCCCTGTGGGCCAGACCGACAACGGGTGTCTTACCACCACTGCCCCGCCCTGTGCTTTCACCAGACCGCTTACCGCCGATGTAAGTCTCATCCACTTCAATATGCCCATTCATCGGCTTGGCTTTCTCATCCATGAGACCCCTAATCTGTTTGAACATGCGCCAAGCTGTTTTGTAGGTCACTCCCAGTTCACGCTCCAGTTGTTTAGCGGAAATACCGCAACGGGTGCTGGACATCAGGAACATGGCGTGAAACCAGTAGCGGAGAGGCGTAGGCGATTTATGGAATATCGTGCCAGCCGTAGGCGATACCGAGTATCCGCAGAACTCACAGACATAATCTTTTGCTCCCGCCCGATGGTAGAACTTCGTTACCCTCTGGCACTTCGGGCAGTAAACACCTTCTGGATAGCGACCCTTGAAAATGCGGTCAAGGCAAGCATCATCAGTAGGATACTTCTCGTTGAACTGCTTTATTGTGTATTTTGCTGTTTTCATTTTAGTCTCCCCAACTCACTTTCTACTATGATTATAGCACAAAAGTTACTGTATGTCAAGGGATACTTACCTCTATCTATTGTGGTTTTGTCGGCTGGACTACTTATAGGAGTGGCTGAAAAATATAATGATGATGAGAGTTGGGAGTCAACGGCTCAGGTAGCACAACAAGATGCTGCATATTGGGAACAAAAATATATTGAGGCGGTATTGCTTACCCAAGTGCCTTTAGAGCCTACAGATGATGAACTGAATGAGTTGTTTTTGAAGTATCTTTTTGAAAATGCTGATGCCGCTAACCTCTCGATTACTCTTGATAGTAGCGGATATTTTCATGGATTTTTAGCCATTTATTTTGATAATGAGGATGATGAATGAACGTAGCGGCTTACTTGAGGGTATCGACTGGAGAGCAGACCTACGAAAACCAGCTCCCGGCGATACTGGAATACTGTAAAGCGCGTGACTGGCCGGAGCCGGTGGTCTATGCGGAAAACGATAGCGCGTGGAAAGCCGGGCACCAGAAAGAATTGGGACGCCTGCTCTATGACCTGAAAAGCGGTAAAAGGAAGTTTGATTATCTGGTGGTGTTTGCCCTTGACCGCCTTTCCCGACAGGGCCCGCTTACCGTACTTTCCCTGATGGACGCTTTCAAGTCCTATGGCTGTAAGGTCGTGAGCATAAAAGAGCCGTTTACCAATCTACCCTATGGCTTCGATGATGTCGTTTACTCCCTGATTTCATGGGCGGCGAAGTACGAAAGTGACCGCAAGAGCCAGAACACCCGGGCCGGACTTGCCCGGACGCTGGCCGCTGGTGTGACCAAAGCCGGTAAACCGATAACGAAGCTCGGTAGACCGCCGGGCAGCCGGGACAGGAAGCCGCGGAGAAACACCGGGTATCTGTTAAGGTACGCGGTTGGAAATAAACAAAGAGCAAAAGTATAGGAGGAAAAAGTGAAATCAGTACAGGTGACAATAAAGGGAATTACACCGCTACTCATGCACAGGTTTCCAATGGCAGGTGCGGATGACACCAGCAAAAAAAGCACTGGCGTGCCCGACTGGAAAGCGGAATCGGAAACGGCGCTTTACCGTGACGAAAAGGGCAAGATTTATGAGCCTGCTTCCCACATAGAAGGTGCGCTGAAGGTCGCCAGCAAGTCGCTGAAAATCCCCGGTAAGCGTGGTGCGACCTATTCAAAGCTGATAGGTTCTGCCGTGTTGGTCGAGCCGGATGTTATCTACCATAAGATAACGGCCTATGAAACGGATGCCCGCCCAGTAGTGGTGCAGAGGGCAAGAATTGTGCGCTATCGCCCGATGTTCAAGGATTGGGAATTATCCTTTGAACTCATTATCGGCGACGACCAGATTCCCATCAATGTCCTGAAGCAGGCGTTAGACCATGCGGGGCAATACGTGGGTATCGGGGATTTCCGCCCTGGCCGTGGCGGTAAATTCGGCAAGTTCATGGTAACCGAGTTTAAAGAAAATTGAGGTCAGGTAAGGTAAGGTGGGGTTTGGTTTGGTGCGGTTTGGTGTGGTTCGGTTTGGTGTGGTTCGGTCAGGTACGGTAAGGTGCGGTCAGGTTGGGTTGGGTAGGGTAAGGTAGGGTAAGGTAGGGTTGGGTAGGGTAAGGTAGGGTTTTGAATATCAAGGCGGCAAATAAAGGGTCGGAAAATCCCACGCCTGAAAAAGCGGGGTAACGGGCAAAACAAATAAACGGTCATTTATTTGCCGGAGACTGGAGGTTAAAAGTGGAAGTAAGAAGTGAAAACCTGCGCCATCCGCTCTGCCAGGAATTTCTGGTCTGTGAAAGGTTGACGAAGATACAGAAGTCTCACCCGCAATGGGACGCAAAAGCAATCATCCGGGAAATCAACAAAGCCTGCGCAAAATGCACTGACTATAAACCGGGGAGGATATGATGGAAAACATGGTCTTGAACTCATGGGCCGGGGCAATTGAGCGCGCTAAAGCCAAGGCGGTAGTATCCGACTTGCCGGAGGCGGTTCAGTTATTCCGTGAACGGACAGGGCAAAAGCCGACACATGTTTTCGTTAGCCCCAAGAATTATCGGAACTTTGAGAACGCGGTCCTGGAAGGCTTGATAGTGGAGGCGCGCGGTGGTTGCGCACTATGGGAAATAATGATTGGTTGCGACAACCCTGTTTTTCCCGTCGGGGATATATCCCCAAACCCTACTGACAACGCACAGGATGAAAACACTAAACAGCCGGCAGGCGGCGAGGGGTAGAGAGATGCACTTGTGTCCGCTGCAGTTCGATGTCTGCGACCGCATTATTAATCAGTACTCTAATCCCGGCGAGCTGGTGCTGGACCCGTTCTCCGGATTGGGGACGGTGATATTGAGGGCGCTGAAGCTCGGACGCCAGGGGCTGGGAATTGAACTAAATACCAGTTACCACACAGATGCCGTGTACTGGCTCAAGTGGGCGGAGGCGGAAGCGCAGACCCCCACACTCTTTGACCTGCTGGAAACAGAAACAGCGGAGGTTAAGAGATGAAGGCATTATCGGTTAAGCCCCCATGGGCGCAGTTTATAATTTTCGGCATACCGGTCATGGAAGCCGTTAATAATGCTGACGGCAGCCAATCGGTAAAATATTCCGGTAAGGGAATATATAAAGACGTGGAAAACCGTTCCTGGCCGGTGGGGCGCCATTCACAGCACGGGCCGTACAGTTCTTACCACCGGGCGAATTTTAAAATAGAACTGCCGCAGAGAATTTATATTCACGCTTCTAAAAAAGAAGATAAATTCGAGGACGTTCTTGAATTCTGCTGCCGTAAGTTAAGGTTGCCTCCCGGCATAATATTAACCATGTCCTCGCCCCTACTCGGCCGCGGTGCCATTATTGGTGAAGTAGATATTGTAGATTGCGTCACCGATTCTAAATCCGCATGGGCGGTATCGGGGCAATATCACTTCATATTAGCCAATCCGCAAGGATATAAAGAGCCTGTGGCATGCCGGGGGCAGCTCGGGTTCTTTGATATACCGGAGGCGACTGTTACAGAGATTAATGCCCTGAAGGAGAAATGGTCAACCAAACCTAATACTAATTGTGCGCCCGTGTAACAATTATCGAAGCTGTGAAAATGGATATGAATACGAACAAAACCAGCATAAAGCAAAAAATGGTACAGGAGACCCCTCCTATTAGCTTCGGGGGAGGCAATGGTAAAGAGCGCCGTACCAAAAAACGAAGCCGGAAAACCGCGGAAGGGCATATAGAGCCTTATAAATCAGGGGGCCGGACTTTTTACCGGTACCGCCGCGGCGTCGACGCACCGGAATACCTGGGCGGCGCCGAGCTGATACGCCGGGCGGTAAAAGAATTTAAGGAGAGGGGAAACAAATGTCAAAACAGCCAAGAATAGAAGATAGGATAGAACTGGAATTGCATAGAAGTCAGGATCTTGAGGGTTATTACATCATGCAGGTCTGGCTTGATGGCGAATGCCTCCTAACAATATGGTGCGACAACATCGGATTCTACCCTACGGCCAGACCGCCCATGTATACACTTGAGATGGGTGGTGTTGGAGTGTCCTTTTTATCTAGTAAGGTTCTGCGTGTCCGCTGGGATGCTGCAGAATTAATACCAAAGGAAACACTTGATATGATTAAGAATTACGTAAAAATCATACCTAAGCCACAATCCAAAGCCAAGGCGGTACGGAAATGAAAAAACTGTTACTCATTCCTCTATTAATAATTACCGCGGTATTATTCACCGCCTGCGGCCCGTCCTCTGTTACGGAGACGGTTATCGTCACCGATAACTCCAGCTATCAGCAGTACGCCGCGGCCGCGCAGGTCTTTGCCGACGCCGCCAACTCCTATAACGCCGCCCGGGCCGGACTGGAGAGCGCCAAGCAGCAGTACGAATCTAAGCACCGCCAGCTCCAGCCGCAGATAGACAACCTTACCCGGAAGCTGACGGAAGCCTATAACGAACTCGCCACAGCGCAGAATAAATTGAAGGCTTACGAGGATGAGGATTACAGCGCCGTTAAGCTCTACGGGCTTTTACAGGAGCGACTGGAGATGCTAAGAGGGTGGATGAAGGGTGTCGCGGACGGCACAGATAATCTAACCGCGGCGAACATGACGCCGGAGGTAAAGATACAATTTCGGCAGGATTTTAAGGAAATATATGCTGAACTGCCCGATTGGGCGCGGTAAGGAGGGAATATGAGTCCAGGGTTAGAGAATCTTAAAAAATGGGCGGAATCGCAGGGGTGGTCTTTTCTCTCTGAATACCGGAAGTGGTATTTTGGCGGGGTTATTGGCGTGCAGTTTATAAAACCCGATGGGTCAATATCTTCTTACCATCAGCATAAGAGCGGCTTTATCTGCCGGGAAAATGTGGTCGGTGAATTAACCGAAAAGAGGGCGCGGGAATGAAAAAGCAGATATTGAAATTACTTTCTGAAGTACGCACCGCCGTTAATGACTTGGAGGACAGGCGGACATCAGATTTTAAAGCCCTGAAGGACGCCCTCAACGAACTGGAGTTCGGGCTTGAGACTGCGCTGGGGGTGAAGCGATGAGAGACCGCGCGGAATGGGTGGCTGGGATAAACATTAACAGTCGGGAAGCCATGCGGATTGTTAGGGACTATCTCAATAAGCCGCCCGTTCTGAAACTTGCTGTGAAACAGAAGAAGTCTCTCACAGAGGAAGGGCAGGCATGATTGGCGGCGGATTCATATTGTGGATTATATGAGAGGTGCAAAGGATGTGTCAATGGAAAAGAACCATACGGAGAGGGAAAGTGACTAAATTATATAAATGTCCACGCTCCGGCTGCGGCGGGAATCTTTTTTTAAGTGACGGCGAGATTAAATGTGATTTATGCAGCCGCGTCTTTACCCCTGACGCGCTGCCCGTAAAAATACCGCCGCCGGTAGAAAATAAAAAAGTAAAGTTACCGGTACCGGCGAGCGCCGGGCCGGGGAGGGGGTCTTATGGATAGCCTGCAAGCGATAATTGAAAACATGGCTGATTCCCTGCAAAAGATAAAAGGGCAGCTCGGCACGGCTTCTCCCGCGGAGCTGGAGAGGTTCCGGGGGATTATCCGGGATATCCGGGCCTGGGAGAACGCCGCCATGATGGGCATGAGCCGGGTCGGAAACCTGGTTATCGAGGTAGAGGCAGAAATCGAGAAGCGCTCTAAAGGGATGAATACTAAAACAACGGTGTAGGAAGATAAGGTGCAGAAAAAACAGTACCTCAATGATTTGCGGGAATATGATGGGCAGCGCCATCCTATTAAGGTTATCCTGCCGGACGGCAGGGTGATATACCAGGATGACGTACCTTTCGAGGATATTCCGTATGAGCAGCTGGACCGCCGCCAGCTTTTTAAGCGCGGGGTGTTGATAAAGGGAAAGAAGCAATGAAAAGATTAATTACTCTGGCTATTTTAGGAGGGTGTGTCCTCCGCATGGCGCCGGTATGGAGCTCTATTTTTACCGGCGGCTATGTTAATTTCGCCAGTCCGGATGCTTATTACCAGATGGGGTGTGTCGCCAAGTATTACGCGGCTTTCCCGCACCTGCCGATTAGCGGTAATTTTTATCATATCTTTGCGGCCGGCGCCGCCTGGCTGTTTTCGGCCGGGCATGGCAGCATCTCTTTTTTAGAGCACTTTGCCTGTTTTATACCTGTCACCCTCTTTATCACCTCCGCTGTAATGGTTTATTTTGTCGGGAAGGAAATATTTTCGCCGCGGGCCGGGCTGATTGCCGTCTTCGCCTTTGCCCTGCTGCCCGGGGAGTATCTCGGCCGCTCCATCCTGGGTGAAATTGATTACCATGCTTTCGAGGTGTTTTTATCGACCGGGGCGATATTGTGCGCCGTCAGATTCGTTAAGCAGCCGCGGTCCCTGAAATCGTTGCTGAATCTGACACTGCTGGCTCTGCTTTTTTATCTCTATAACAGGACATGGCCGTCCGGCTCCCTGATAATACTCCCGGTACTGGCGTCCTTTGCTTTTTACAAAAACTGGAAATATGGAATTTTGTTTCTGACTTTGGCGGCCGCTCTGTTTATCCCCGCCACATATATGATTTTAAAGTCCAATCTACTGACCATGGCGACCACCGCCGAGGCGCAATCCGGCTTTACCGGACTTTTTTCATCCGTGCATATTATCATAGCCTCGCTGCTTCTTATTCCTAAACTTGGGGATAAATTCCGGTGGCCGCTTTTCTCCTGGACATTGGTGTTTACCCTTGCCACTATTATTATGCGGCGCTTCGACTATTATTTAATCGTGCCCCTGTCTATTTTACTGGGGGGATGGCTGGTGACGCTGAAACAAAGCGCGGCGAGGATAGCGATAGCGGGGATTGTATTTATCGGCTGTTTGCCCGGGTATGTTCTTTATCAGAAACCGATGGTGCCTTCCCCTGCATGGCATGAGGCGCTCAATTGGGTCAGGGAAAACACCCCGGAAGACGCCGTTATTCTTTCCTGGTGGGATTACGGCTACTGGATTAATTATATTTCCGGACGGGTTGCCTACGTTACCCCCAGTCAGGAAGCTGCCAGGATAAAGATGGTGGCGAAGTGGCTGCTGAACTCGCCGCCGGATGAGCGGGCACGCCCCCCTGTTACAGACGGCGTCTATATCATAATTTCAGAACAAATGGTCTCTGAGAATTACCTGGAGGCTATACGGATATGGGCGGACGATAAAGAAAGCGCTGCCCCGCTTATTACACGGCTTTTTGGGGGGGATATCGAGGGGTATAGGCTGGATTATGCCAATGACGAGATAAAAGTATATGAGGTACGAAATGTTCAGGAAGCTCGGTAAATTAATAATAACCCTGCCCCGCTGGGGCGCGCGGATAATACTGCTCTTGATAATCATCCCGTTTATCCTCGGGTTTTTCGCGGTCTGCCAGCAGCAGAGTACGGAGCCGTCGGTAAAAAATGCGCCCTGGGCGGTGCAGACCTATACTTACATGGATGATGGCACCAAAGTACGCTCGCGCCTTTTCTACGGGCAGCAATATTCAACGGTGGATGGCACGCCTACCCTGCTGAACTGGTACGAGTGGAACGGCAAGAAATACATTCTACACAAAGAAACGACGTCCTTCCCGCAAAGTGAATGGGGGGCAGTAGATATAATAAAGAGGCCGGGTCAATGAACGAAGAGTGTATAACGGAGGGTAATTAAGATGAAAAGCTGGCTGACGCCACTCGGTGTTTTTATTGTCGGGAATCTGGTAATCCTTTTCCTGCAGTTGTTCATGCCGGCGGTGGATACGGAGCAGGCCGCCCTGGCCTCGGCTACATCTAATGTAACATCGACCTTCTGGGGCTGGGGCTGGCTGATGACGAGCGGTGTGGTGCGGTGGATTATATACATCGTAATAGAGATTTTAACGCTGTGGGGGACTGGCGTAGCCGTCATGCATTCGCGGACCTGAAATCTCTTCGGCAGTGCCGCCAGCACCCGTTAACTGCACCTGGTCAACCGGCCTGCCGAGCAACCTGTCGAACAAATCACGTCTGGCGGTGGTATCAGTCAGCGCGTAACGCAACTCGGCGTCAGCCAACGCCTCCAGCCTCTCCGCCGTAAGCGATGAGGAACTGGTGGAGAGAGTAAAGGAAAGACTCGTAGCTAACTTCTATGATGGAAAACATGGTCTTGAACTCATGGGCCGGGGCAATTGAGCGCGCTAAAGCCAAGGCGGTAGTATCCGACTTGCCGGAGGCGGTTCAGTTATTCCGTGAACGGACAGGGCAAAAGCCGACGCATGTTTTTATCAATCCCAAGAATTACCATGACTTTGAGAACGCGGTCCCGGAGGATATGGTATTGGAGGCGCGCGGCGGTTGCGCGTTATGGGAAATAATGGTTGGTTGCGACAACCCTGTTTTTCCCGTCGGGGATACCCCGCCAAACCCTGCTGACAATGCACAGGATGAAAGAGAAGGCGGTGCAAAAATACCCACTGGTAAAGTTCCCCGCAGAAAAAATAAGACGATGATTTTTGCACCCAAGAAAAAAGTAAAAACATCAAAAGTAAAAAGAGGGCGGGGGCGTCCGCCGAAAAAGGGTAATGTTTCCAGGTGGACGAAGAACCGCCGCTGGAAAAAAGAAGAGCAGCTAAGGATGACGATATGAACGTTGTGGCCAAAGCGCCTAACTGGAAAGTCCGCGAGGGGTTGATATGCCTCTCTGTTTGCCGGTGCGGTAAGGATATTTTTTTTATGATAACCACTGGTCGCATGAGGACGAGAATCTGGATACCGACCATCAGGCGGTGCCGCGGCGGACATACTCCCGCCACCGGAAAAACAATAAGGAGTAAGAGATGGAAAATTTCAAAGGGTTCATAATGCTTTTCTGCGCCATGATGGGAGTATTGAGTAATGACGTCTTTTAGGAATTATACCAGAGCGGAGAAAATAGTCGTTATGTGCGCGGCGTCATTACTGGTGCTGCTTTTCGTGGCGATATTCGTGATTATGGGGGTGAGGTAATGAAAGATATAAGGAGGACTGACATATGGGCTGGGTAATTGTCGTTATCGTTCTCGGCGTGGTGGTTTTTATCGCCTACCGGCGGTATCTACCCTTTCGGCAGTTTATCAAGGGACTGCTGGGAGGCACGGCCTTGGTCTCACCTAAGCGTCTGGATACGCTGGACGGCTTGCTGAAAACCGAGCAGGAAAAGACCAAACTGATAAATCAAGTTTTAGTAATACAAACGGAATTAGATTCCCAACTAAATTCAAAGTCACTAATACTATCCTTTGGTTTGTCGCATTTGTCATTACTACCCTGTTTGGAGAAAAGGGGATATTGATGTTGGGCAGTGTGCCTCCAAAAGTAGCTTTTGCTTTGGTTCTTTTTGTATTTTGCATATTAGTTGTTTGGGGTTATTTTACAATTGCTAGCTGGTTTCCCAAAAATTGGTTGTTTAATACAAAAAAGAAAAAAATTATAAGTGCTCTTACTATCGTTATATTTATACTAGCCTTTCCGACAACTTATTCATTTATCAATTGGTTCATACAAGATGTTGGTAGTATTGTGATGGATGATTATGGAGATAGGTCTAATGTATTTGTACATTACGGGGAAAGATCAATTGAAAAAGAGGTATTTTCAACGAATACAACCATTAATAAACTAGAAAGCAAGCCACAATTTCCCTTAAGTGTAAATGGTGAACATATCCTTACTATCCACATAAAAAATGATAAGGTATATTTTAACGCACGATTATTTGGAGGATACAAAAAACAGGCATTTATTAACCTGTCTCTAGCTCGAACAAATGATTTCTTGATTAATTTAAGTGGTTATCTTCGTACAGACATATTGGGAGCTACTATTTTACAGTCGCCAATGGGTTATATTACTGATAATATAACAGTTAATAAAATAGCTGATGCTATTCTGTCGCCACCAATCTTACTTGAAGATAAAAGTACGATTCCCTCTGAATTACCTAAAGGTTGGAAGAAATACAGAAGGGCAACAGCAATAGAAATAAGAAATGAGTATAATATCCCAGTATACATTCATGAATACAAAAATCCTTACGAGATGACAGTCTCGGGGATATTTTATACTTCATTTGGCATTCTAAAAATTGATAATAGCGAAGACGTGACTTTCCAGTTTGGTAGTAATCTTGGTGAACTTGGTACTTATACTGTTAACAATATTTTTGTACATTCGTTTGCAGACTTGTTTATATCAGAAAAACAATATAACCTCTACAAGAATTATTACAACGAAGGATTTATAAACAAAGCTATAAGTTTTCTTGAACATTTACTTGCTATACCTGATAAAAACATAAGAAACTTAGTAATTAAACCTACATATTTTCCAGCAACATATTCTACTCCTAATGGATTACTGGTTGAATTCAGCAGAAGAAAGGATGATATAGACCCAATTAGTGTTTCAGTAAACGTTTCAGGTTCACGTGTTGATACTCAATACGCATGGTGGGCAAAACCAAATCTATACCCGCCGGCGCGGCTCTCCAAATTCTGCTGGACAAAATTAACGATTTGGACAGAGCCTAACCACTTCCGGGGGCTGCGCATCCGAGCCACGCAGAAATAAAATAACCGGAGGTCCTTATGTCTAAATCTACAAAAATCGGTAACAAATGGATTACGTTAACGGATGCCGACGGTACAACCCGCCGTTACAACCTCGCCTCGATGATTTCCCTGAATATCAGCGTCCGTGAAGGGGCATGGGCTACCGGCGTCAGTCTGAAAAACGCCTACCTAATGCCTAAATCCAAGCGGGTAATACTAGAGACCTACTCGATTTGGGAGAACCGTGCCACTCACGGTTGTATCGGCACTCAATACCACATCGCCAGCCCGGAAACTATCGCCAGACTGTACCAGGAAACTAGCGATGAGCGCCTTGTCGCCCTCATCCCGATTGGCGAAGAATAACCGGCAACAATAACTGAATAGCATCCACCCGCCCGGGGCAGACCAGTCCCGGGCTTTTGTTTTGATACCTGAGAATCCCATTCAGAAAGGGACATTAGAAGCCGATTGAGCGCGACAGCAGGCTGCCGAAAACGAAGGCGAAGGTTGAGCCCATGCCCCAAACGGCCCCTGGAGATGTCGCCAGCGCCCAGAATACCCGCAGGACCCACCATCCACCCTGATAGAAGCTGTAATCCCATGTGAGAAGCTGGAAAACGCCGTAAAAGAAGCTGGGATTGAAGCACGGTATCGGAGTAGTCCCGATATTGAACCATGTGATAGGTATTAGATTGTTGATGATATTGGTGGTGCCGTGTGCTCCCCAATATGTCCCCTCGATGACGAGGCAAATCGCCACGCTGACGAACCAGCAGATAGCCATAAAGTCCATTCTCTTTGGTGACATCTTAATCCTTATCCGTAACTGTAATGTTTGGTGCTTAAAATGATAGCTATTGCCCCGATTGGAAAGATGTACACGGGAAACAGCGGCAGCACGTGCATAACTCCGAAAACCCCGAACAGGACCTCCGTGACGATACTCTGCAATAACAAGCTGCCTATGTGGGTAGCGGCCGACGACGACTGCCCTACCGTCCCGGTCGTCGCGCCATAAAGCATGAAGCCGACTAGGGCGATGCCCAGGAAGAGAAACGGGTGCCACCACATCGCCCGTGGCGTTCCAGAGGCATCGAGTATCGCATTTACTGCCTCCGCCCCTGGTATGGCACTGTAATCCCCCTCGGTGTAGAGTTCGCTGGGAGCGTCCGGGTCACCGATGATAGTCAGGTTGCCAGTGGTTGCCGCTGCCGATGCCTCTGCTGATGAAAGGGGCTGGAAAGAAGAAACGGTGGCGGACAGGTCCTCATCGGTGCCTGTAGTCCGGAAGCTCGGCGTGGCATCAGGGGTGCCGTTAGCACTGACCGTATCATGGAATACACTATCGTATTCCCAGGCATAAGCAGCTATCGGGGTACCTCCCTGCGAATAGTTGGCAGACGCGGCGTAGAGCACACATGTGCTCCTGAAAAGCGTCCATTTGGAGGTCGAATTGTTGATGCTTCCGGCAAAGGCGGCGGTGGTAGGGGCTTCGCTATCAACTTGAAGGGATAGCGTACCACCTGTCAGGGATATTTTGTAGTCATGCTCACCAGTCGCAACACCTGTTTCTGTGAGGCTTACAGAGATGAATGTCCCGCCTGTAGTTACCCAATCCGCCGTATTAGCCGAGGCATTGTGTCCGTTGCCGGAGGAGTCGGCGGGGTTGCCTGCGCCATCCATCAGCTTATACCAGGCGACTAAATCTGTTACAACGCCCTCTCCTGCACTACCGCAATCTATATTTATCTG
This sequence comes from Dehalococcoidales bacterium, assembly GCA_028714335.1. GTDB lineage: Bacteria > Chloroflexota > Dehalococcoidia > Dehalococcoidales > RBG-16-60-22 > RBG-13-51-18. The sequence goes on along the minus strand of JAQTMM010000007.1, from coordinate 20,177 downwards.
CGTTCCAGTAAGTTCGACATCGAATATCTTAACATTAGAGAGCGTGCCGTCCAGGTCATATACAAGAGATATAACATTCCCCAGCATAACATCAGTTGCTGTGTTCGGCATTCCGGCGTACGCTCCAAGACTACTATTTACAGCCGCAGTATCCAGGACGCCGTTGATATATAATTTGATGCCGTTTATAGTCTCGCTGCCGTCGTACGTGACAGCAACGTGATACCATGAGCCATTTTCTATCGACACAGACGAGGTTAACCTTAGATAGTTTCCCGCACTACTTATTAAGAGTAAAGATGGCTTACCGTTAATAAGGTGAAAGTGCCATTCTTGGGCGGCGGCGGCGGCACCATATTTTGACGCTATAGTTTCGGAAGTGCCAGTATCTGATTCCTGTTTCACCCATGCTGTTATCGAAAACGGTTTATCCACCCCGCCGGCTCCAAAAGTGAAATCGTTATGGTCAGGAATAGTAACCGCATCGTTATTCGCTGCCTCAAAGTCAAGGGCATTGGGGTCATATATACCTAATGTGACGTTCTGGCTTACGGTAGGTGACACAAATAAACACATCGCTCCCACTTTATTGAGTAGATACCTGCCCGTGCCGTTAGTAGTATCCGTCCAAACATTATTAAGAGTAAACTCAAAATCGTTACCTGGCTCTGTCAGAATATCAGGCACGGTCAGACCAGTATCTCCGGGGAAGTAGACCGTTGACGTGCTTACCGCACCTTTGGTATAAAGGTCATAGTTGTTATTGGCGCTCCCCGTTATGCTGGGGATGAAAACACACCAGGGATTAGCCCCGTAGCCGGGCATAAAGAAGTCGGGAACATTATCGAACATGGCCACGTCAGTCAGGCTGGAATTACAGAAACCCTGATTTATCATTGAAGTGGCGTTTATCAAAAAGATGACCGCCTGGTTCGTCTTGGTGCTGGTGGAGTTATTGGAGACGGTAACGGTGGCCAGCCATTGGGCGTCGGAGATATCCGTTCCGAGGGCCAGAGCGGAGGGTATTAAAAGCGCCATGACTATAATGATAAAATAGCCTGTCAATATCGGTTTCATCAACTGCTCCTCGCCCCGACCAGCAGGTAGGCGACGTAGATTCCCAAGGCCTGATAAAAGGAGGCGAAAACGGCGGCCGGCACCCAGCCGAGAATAAAGGACATAATGAGTGCTATCAGACAGACGATAAAGCCTGGCTCCGCCTTTAGAAATTTACGGCTGGAAAGGATAATCGCTCCGATGCAGATGGGCAAGGTAAATACCAGGCCGGTCACCATCTGCGGTGTAACATGAAACTGGCTGGCGGTGGCATTGGTTGCGGCACCGGTCCAGCCGCCGCTGAAGCGCGCCGTATAGTTATCGGACTGGGTGGTTGTCCAGTTGCTCGAGGTGGTATCAGGGTAGACGAGCTGAATCAGGAAAATGCCCGGCGCCATGGACTGCAGTCCCGGCATGGCATTGGAGAAGTATGTCTCCCCGGTTGGCGCCGCCAGAACCGTGCGGCCGGGGATAGTCTGAATAAAGGTATACGAGGTGTAATGCGACTGGAGGTCGGTCGCCAGCTTAATCACCTGCGAGTCCAGGTCCGCCTGGTTATCGGACGACGTTTCGGAGGCCGTAAAGTAATCGGCGGCATTGAGAATGAAATCGAAATTTACCGGCGCCTCGAACTGCGAGGGGTTTTCTGAGATACGGACGATATAGTTCGCTTCCCATTCGTAGCCGGAGGCGATGTATATCATAAATGCCCCATGGCCGTAGCCGCGGTTAAAATAAGTGAAGGGTGTCACTGTCCCGATATCTTCCGTGCCGTTGGCGCTGACCAGGCGTATGTAAAAGTTCCGGCTGGCTATGGTCTCAGGGTAATCAGTATAAGGAATATTGTAAGCCCCCGTTACCGCCGCGTCGCCGGTGGTGAGGAGGTTTCTGTTCACATGGAGAAATGAGACAGACGGCGCGGCATCCGGCTGGTCGATATAAGCGTAAGCGGCCGGGCAGAAAGCAATCACTGCCGCAGAAAGGCACATTAAGGCGACCGCTATTCTTAGATATCTGCGCCATTGTTTCATAATTTGCTCCCCATGAGGTTCTCCGGTATTTACCTGTTTTACCTGCGTCTTATCCGGCTGAGCTTGTGTCGGCTCATTAAAGTACCGCCTCTGACCGGGGTGTGATAAATTTTGCCCCGCTTGATTGAGGTAAGCCCGGTCTTTACCGCCTGCTGGCGGGGCAGCTCCTTGAACACCTTTTTATCCGTGGTGACGACGAACCGCTGTTTGCCCTTTTTGACAGTCATATCGCCGTCATCATGGACCTTAATGAGCTTAATGTCTCCCTGGGGCTTGAGGGAAATTTTGCCTTGAGGCTGGGGTTTTGCCCATATCAAAAATTTTCCATCTTCTTCAGTAATGCGGACATCCCTGCCAGATAGAGACTTTATGTCGGCAGCTACCTTCCCTGCAGAAGTTCGAGAAAAGCGTGCCCCTTCAAAGCAATAAACCCCGTCTGGAAATTTTCTACTGGATAAAGCGTGCTTGAATTGTTCACCTACTAATTTTATGCGTCCTGAAACACTCCTTTTTGTGATTTTTCTACCAGTTGCATCTTTCATTTTTGCTCCCTCGCTATATTCCGGTAAATTTTTACCCCTCGACTCTTCAAGGTGCTCTTCCAATTCCCTTTTGGTAATGCCTGGCATCTGCGGCGGTTCCCCGGCTTCCCGCCGGCTAAGCTCTGCCCCGAACTTCTTTTGCTGCTGCCGGGACACGATGGGCGTATGCTTACGGTGTTGTTTGCGCTTTTTAGCCTTTCTCTTTTTAGCTACTGTGCGCGGCGGCGGCCGCCTTGTTAGCCTGTCGACGGCGCTGGCCGCCACCAATGTGGGCGTCATGCCAACGATAGTATCCGTTACTGTTGAATATGTCATCGGACTCCTTTCTACTGCCTACCCTCTTATTCTATGCCTTCCCAAAGGCCGCCGACTCATCAATGTGCCGCCTTTGACCGGGGTGTGATACACCTTCCCTACCTTCTGGCTTTTTAGACGGCTGGCACTCCCGCCGGTAGAAAACCGGATTTTCCCCGGATCCGGACGGCCGGGTGTCTTTAAACGGTCGATGCGGTAGCGCGCGAACCCCTGTTTACTGGTGATTTCCGGCATATCCCCTTTCCTAATCAACTGGATGGTGCGGCTGGGTTTTAAAGCGTTGGGGCCGGCCGCTACGTCCAGTCCTTCCGGCGTCTTACCCACCAGCGTTATTTTTTTATCGGGAAGGTGCACATGTGTTACCGGCTCTAGCTTATCACCGCGCTTTAAGGCTCCCATGCGGAACGCCACGGCCGCGCGTATCTCTTCCGGGGTGAGCTGCTTGGTTATGGTCAGACCGCCTTTGGTTTTAATCGGTGGTTTAGGTGGTGGTGGTGGTGGTGTTTTTTCCGGCGGTGGCGGCGGTGGCGGTATGCGCTCGGTTGGTGGAACTGGCGGGACTGGTTCTGTAGGCGGCACCGGTGTATGGGTTATCGGCGGTGCCGCTGGGATACGTTTTGCTGGCGGTACTGGTGTTACCGGTGCGCGTGGTAGTCTCTCGGACGGTATACGGCTTTCCACCCGCCCGGTAGTCAAATTATAAACCGCCCTGTCAGGATATCGGGCTAATTCAGTGTAACGCTGCTGAAGTCTGCGAATATAATCATTTAGTATTTTCTCTCTATCCATGTACGGTGTTACAGCTCTTTCAAGCCCGGTATCGACAATATCACGCAAGTACGACAGCCTTTCCGACAAGGTATGGCGATAACCGGTGATATCCCTGCGATTTATATTCCGCGTGTTCAATACTCTCTCGATTTCAGCCTTGCTTTTACCGAAGAGTATTGTTACATCATCATTTGACAGCCGTGTTATGCGGTTGCGCGCGGAGTTAATCACTCCTACCGCTCTAGTAAGGCTCGCTGCTTTAGCACTTCTGATATCGCCCAATATTCTAACGGAGTTCTGCCGTCCCATTACCAAATCGCGCCAGAATCCAATACCGCCATAAAGATAGTCTTTAGCTCCGGGGTTAATTAAATCCTCGCGCTGGCGCTCGAAATATCTCGCACCGTAAGAATCACCGGCGGCCTTGCGTTCTGCAATCTGCTTATCAATAGCTTTGATAAGTGCATCTACCGCCTTACGGTTGTTGACGAGGTTTTTAACGGCCTGCGTTCTGCCATCCCACCCCATGAATACATCGGCTATAGTGTCCCGCATAGCCCCTAACTTTAGCCGTATATTAACTTTATTGGTAAGTTCCGGGGCCTTGCCGCTGATAGGCTCTGTTAATATATCGGTCGATACGGTTTTCATGTAGGGTGTATCAGAATAAACACCCGTTCCGCCTGTTCGCCGCCCTACATCGGTTTCAATAAAATTCTCCCCCCATACCCGGCGGACCGCCCAGCCGGGATTATGCCCTACCACTTGTGGGAATCCCAGGTTAAGCTGCACGGGCGTAGCTTCCTGCGGCCTCAACCAAAAAATGCCGCCCTGGTTGCGTTCATTTCGCAAAAGGGAATTGCCGTGCTCTACACGCCCTTTGGCAAACATTTTACTGTTGAAGTTATCTGTTTCAACGGCTTTAACTAACTTACTGTTCAGGTCTTTAGTGATAAAACCCGGGGTTTTTCCTGCGTATTCTTTAAACACGCTCTTGCTTACGCCGGCGTGGGTGAATAGCTTTCCCTCGGCGGATACGGCCGCTTTGATGCGTCCCGCCCTGATATCCTCTAGCAGTGCCTGCCTAATTGCTTCGCGGCTGGCATCCGTATATTTAATGCCTTTTATCGCATCACCTGAAATATAGGCTAGTTCGTGGTTGCCAAGTAACCGTTCAACCCTATCCCCCGCAACTTTTGCCTCATCCTGAAGACGGTTAAAAGTCCGCCGCCATGTTTCATATTGAGTTCCCCGGTCAATAGAATCACCGAGCTGGATAACCGTTCTACCTTTATTACTTGAATTTATCCAGTGCCAGGTATCGGGGTTTTTAGGATTACCCTCAATTACCGGGCGGTCAAACTGGCTGTTTATATCATTAAAAACCGGCTGGAATTTATTTGTTGCGTGTAAATCACCTACCCCTACCACTCCACCATCACCCGTGCCGCCTGTCTTGATTTGGATTAAACCCGTTTCACCACCTGTTACTCTAGAGAGGGTAAAACGTCTGATTTGTAATTCTCCCAAGCTGGCATCGAATGTCACGCCACTTCCAACCGGTCCAGGGATAGGTTCTAGCCTATATCCCTTACCCTGCAATTCCTCAAGGGACGGCAGTCGTATTTCAGGTTCCAAGGTCTTACCGCCTGATATCAGGCGCTTTTGCGGTCCTATCTCGGCAAGCAGCGCCGGGTCATCAATCCTGATTTCGATAATACCCGGCTTGGTCGCCCGTTGCCCGGTGAGGTAAGAACGCTGCATGGGTTCAAGCGCGACTTTAGCGGCGGCGTAGAAATCACGGTATAAAGGCACACTTTCACCACGCGCTATCTGTGTGACATCCGGTGTTCCTTGGAATATTGATTTGCCGACTATTCTCTGATATGGCACGTTTTTGACTTTTACCGACACCGGGCCAAGTTTTACTTTAGCAACTTCTGCCCCTGAAACTAATTGCTGGTTTATAGATGTACCAGCTTGAATGATATCAGCCTCGGATATACCAGCCGCTCTCATCCTTGCCAACTGCGCATCAGTAAACGGGACACGGGCGGTCGAGGCTTCCATCGACATACTACGCAATGGGACATAATCATTTTGATTGACAGTTTTAATGAATTGTGCCTTCCTTATGCCGGTTCCAACGAAAGGGAGAGAGAGCATAGATATACTTGCGGCCCTCTCGCCAGGAGTCATATCGCCCCATGTATCACTAAGATTTTTTGCTAATACAGCTATACTCCCACCAGTCAACGCGGATGTGGTGACTTTACTACCTGCTGCACCTACCATTTCTCCGCTATATTTACCTGTAAACTTAGATGCTGTACCACCTATACCTTTTTCCAATACCCCACCGATATAGGGCAGTGAGGCAAAAACTACAGTAGCAGCATCGACCAGATATTCCATTTTAGGAACTTCTTGAGATGTCAATTTTTTAGCTACAGTAGTCCCTACAGATTTTGCGGCTAGAAAAGGCATGCCGATATAAGGAGTAAATGGCATTATAAATTGTGCGGCAACTGGCAATTTATCATATGTATCGTTCACCCTTTCCATCAAAGCAGCAAATGAATTAATTCGATTAGGGTCACTATTGATAGCTCCAGCTAACTGAGCCTTTTGGTCTATAGATAGATTTCCCCAAAATTTGTCAAAATCAGCCACCATTTTAGAGCCAGTATAAACTACTCCGTGAATTTTTTCTCCTGAAGTAATCACGCCAGGAATACCTTTTTTAACATAACCTAAAGAAGATGCCTGCAACTGCATCACGGAGTTTTGCGCAAAATTCTCCCCCCATTTTTTAGGGTTTTGATTAATCTCTGTTATAACTTTGTTGATTTCATTAACATACGCTTGGGCGCTGTCTACAATATCCTTTTTAAAACCAGCCATCCTTAATGCGTCCACAGATGCTTGAGTTGGATGATCCGTGATGAATTTCTGAATATCATAAGTCTGGCCGCCGGGGATTCCTGTTTTCTGAAATTGCTGCCAGACATCTGCCGATCCATAGGTTGCCAAACTCTCTAATGCATCCTTCTGCGCCTCAGTAGCTCTTTTGAAGGCGGGCTGCTCCATTATTGCCCGGTAGGTAGATTCCACCAACCTCTGATTATATTCATTCAATGCCCGGTTATAAGCATCAAGTTTGTCCTGAAGGCTGCCGGGGGTCTTATTGTAAGCGGTTTGGAGTACTTGCGGCTGGTCCTTTAACTGTTGCTCCAAACGCTCCTGCCAGAAAGTGTTATAAGCCTCCACGCCAGCATCGCTGCCGTCTTTGCGATAGGCTTTCAGGTATATCTTATATCCTTCAGGGTCGGTATTTTTGACATTATTCACCCATGCCTTAAAATCACGTATCTGTTGCGTGGCAGCCTCAACCTGCTGCCCAGTGACGATGCCTCCCATTGGCTTGCCGTCTTTTACCCACTCGGCATATTCATAATCGCTGGGGTAAATACCAAGTTTCTGCAAAACCTCAAACTGCGCTCTGCCTTTAAGTTTGGCAACACTGGCCAGTTTGGCGGAAGGCACCAGTATTATTGCTTTTTCCCCTGTCTCGGATACAGATATTACAGGCGTGTAACCCGGCTTGCTATACAGGCCAGCTTTCTGCGCTATTTTTCTGAACGGTTCCCCCCTTTCCTTCCAGACGTTGCTGTAGCGTTCGGGATTTAACCAGAATGTTGTAAAATCCTCCTGGGCGGTGGCGAAGTCAATCCCTCTCTCTTTTGCATATTCCTGAAGCGCTTTATTCAGCTCCGGGGAGGCTGATACCCGCGCGGCGTCCGCCGCGTTTTTCATAAACCCCCGTAACATCCCTTCTTGTATATGAGGCTCTCTCCCCCTAATCTGGTTTATTTGCTCGTTACTGAATCCCCAGCCCCTCAATATTTCGGCGGGCCAAAACAGCCCACCCTTGCCGCCGCCCGTATCCGGCGGCTTTATCTCCGGTGTGGGTGGTTGCGGAACCGGCTTTTCCGGTTTTGCCGGTTCGGGTGTAACATATCCGCCTATCCCCGGGCCGTAGCCCGGTATCTGCGTGGTCGGCGGCGATGGTGGTTGGGCTTTTTCGGTCTTTGGTGTAACATATCCGCCTATCCCCGGGCCGTAGCCTGGCACCGGCGAGGGAGTGGGCTGCTGCGATGGCGGTAATTGACCGGGCGGCACGATAACGGGCTGCCCGCCCGGTCCCGGCATTACCCGCGCGCCCGGTGGTATGGCTTGTCCTGGCACATATGGCTGATAGTCCGGCATTTATTTCCCCCCTCCCAATAAAGATTTCCTGGTTTTCCATGCTCCAATCGCCGCATGGAATAAACAATAAAGACCTACTACGGTGATGATTATCCCCTCGACCCATGGTGCCGAATTCACCGCGTTGTTAGCGGCGAAGTTGAGTCCGTAAACCATATCGACCGGCGCGGCGAGCAGGTAAAGAAACAGGCTTTCCTTCCCGAATATCTTTGAGGAAAGAAACGCCAGAGCGGATATAAGAACGCACAGTACCAGTGAGAGTATAGAGGCCAGCGTTTCCGCCTGGTGGTCCGCCCGGGCCTGCTCTGCGGCGATAAGGGCATCCTCCATCTCCGGCCCCCATACAGACGGGTCAAAAGCCGTCAAAAAAGCGTTGGTGAAAACTGTCTCGAGATCAGTGGGGTTAAAAAAGTCAATAGAGACATTGGAGGTGGCGGTGAAATTCCCGGTGGCGAAGGCGGGGGAGGGCATAGCGGTTGTTACAGGGATAAAGACAATAAGAGAGATTAGTAGGGCGGTAACAGTTATTGATAATGACTTAATCATGACCACCATCCCTGAACTTGTCAAATTTGAATCTTGTAAAGTCATAATACCTTTTGCCCCGGCTGTCTACACCTACCCGCACGTCACACGAATTAAGCCGCTTGGCCAGAGCATCCTTTTCTTTAGTGGTTAAGGCTCCAATCTGGGTGTAAAATTCTTTGGTTTCTATAGCCGGTAGTTCACTGGTGGCCTGTTTTAAAATTGCTTCCACTACCGGTATAGCCTTTTCAACATACAGCCTGCCAAGGTCTGCTTTTTTCGGGTCAACGAGCTTCTGGCTGGATAACTCGATGTCAACACGTTTTAATGTCTCAAAAACATCAAATTGTATCCAGCTGTCATATACAGGCTTGTGCTCGTCATCGCCCCACATGCGGGTGGGGAAAAGATGGTAATGCTCCCCGATATCCTCATAAATGCCGTGCCGTAAATTATATTTCAGTTGCTCCTCAAAGGGGTGCGATGTCCACGCCCCGTTATTATCAAGGAAAGTCATCTCGATTAAGCTGCCCGGCGGGTAATCATGCCGACCAAGTTTCGTGGGAAGGTCATCACACTGAACTATAATATCCGTCTGCCGGCGCAGACCCTTATCAATTTCCTCGAAGTTCTGGGCGGTCATGAAAAGATTATTGCGACCATGACGGATAGCCCGGGTAAAAACATTCATCAGCCTGTTCTTCCATGTCTGACTTGCCAGGTGAGAAATGATATCAGGGGCTTCATCAATGATTACCAAGCAATGCTGGTACTGGTTATCCTTCACCATCAACTTGTAGAGGTCAAGCGGCTCGGAGTGTAGCGGATATAGCCGGCCGTCATCTCTGAGGAATATAAATTCAATAGGGTAGTTTGAGACAACCCTCATATTATTCAGTGCCATTTCATGGCAGCCCCACCAAGTACATGAGCTCGTCTTTCCAGCGCCACGATAATTGACGAAACACCAGACCCACGACCTCGTTTGCAGATTTATATCCCAGTATGGAGCGGACTTATTATAAGCCTCCCACTCCGGGTCATCTATCCTTAAATAATTTTCCGGCAATGTTACAAGCTTAGTTTTTTCCTTAACAGTGGAGAGAGTCATCGTTTCCTTTTCCTAATAGAAAGATTTATGGGGACGGCACTGCAAAGCTATCCGGCTTCGCCACGCTGTAATTTTTAGTCTTCCTCACTCCCCTCTTTGTTTTGATTCTTACTGGAGAATTTGAGACGCTGAGCTTCCATATAGTTCTTTTTATCTTCCTTGCTCATTTTGATACCGGCACCCTCCGGGTAGTAGATACCCGTACCAACCATAGCTGATAGACTTCGATTGTAGCCGCCAAGGGCATTTTTGCCGATGAGTAAAAGCGTCAATTCGTTAATCGCATCATCAAAAAGATGGTTCTCGTTAAATTCCATCATCTGGCCGTACAACTGGACAACATTATTAAGGAAATTCGGGTCCTGAATCGTGGTTCTGGCTAAAGCGTCTTGAAAATCCTTACCCGGTGTTATATATTCCTGCGCCAGGTTCTTTTGACCTGGTAATTTCCGCACGCCGAACGGCTCTTGCTTATGTCCATTCGGGCTGACTTTAATCTCATCATTTTGTCCCGTCGTCATCATTCACCCCCTACGACAATCAAAATTATTACGAATGTAACAAAGAGCAGTCCAAAAACAATGAAAGTGCTGATTTTCTGAATCATCGGCTGGGCCCAGACCCAGACCCCATCAGCCAGATCCCAATGCGTGGCTTTATAGGCTTTGGATGGCGTATATTTACTCGTAATCGGGAGGGTGCGGGGGTCAAATGGGCTGAACGTGCCGTCTTTGTTTTCCCGCACACAATAACAATCGCCGTTTACCGGGAGGGACGGCTCGGCATACCAGATATTACCCAGGGGCTTGTCAATCCTTTGCTTAAACTCAATAACGGACTCGTTTTCATCCCGTGGATATCTCCAAATAACGGCGCGGTATTTTTCTTCCTCGCCAACCTTCAGGGCTATGCCCTGCGCCTCGGGAACCACCTTCCCCATGCTCTTATGCTTCCCCTTCTCCAGCTTCCCCATCTGCAGTAGATGTTTACCCAGCGCCTTGACGGTTAACCTTTCCCCGCAGGAGCACGCGTAGAGCGCCTCTTCCTCAACCCTAACCGGCGGCTCAGCGTAAGCAGTCGGCGGCGGCGCTTTTGTATCATTTACAGGAATAACGGGGGTATCAAAGACCGGCGATGTTTTCCCCCGCCTTTTCCTCCATCGTAAAAAGAACCAGAGTCCTACCGCGCCGACCACGAACACGGCCAGTGCCGCCCAGAACGCTGGCAGATGTACTATCAACCCTAAACCCTTTCCTAAGTTATCCAACATACGCTCCTTTTAGTGTTTGATAAGGGCGAAAACCACGATGATGGCAAGGAGACAAAAACAGCCCGTGATGATAATCTGATAAAGGCTCCGCTGAATATCCCGCATCGCCTTTTCGTTGATGACCGCGCACTTCTCGCGGTACTTCGTTAACGCTATTTCATCGAGAGGCTGCCTGATATCCGTCTCATTGAAGCGCCCGAAGGGGTCGACCGGGATATAAGACCTCTCGGATAAAGTCAAAACAACATCGTCCGTTTCCTTGACGCGGGACTTGAGCTTGTGGACGACAAGCCAGGAAAACTTTTCCGTCAGATTGGAGGCGTAGCCCATGGCCATGGGCAGGCTTTCCAGCGATAGTACGCCGGTCTCGCTCGCCAGCAATATCTTCTGTATCCTGGTAGGCGAGTGAAAGAGAGACCTCATCTTTTTGAAAAAGCCGGCGCGAAACAGGTTGGCCTTCGATGTCATCGCCACCCAGAAAAATATTACGATAGCTAGGATAAAGAATATGAGTATAGCCATTTTACATTCTTAATCAGAGACCCGGCCCGGATAAAAACTCCCAGAGCCGGGTCCCTATGCAAATTGATGTCCGAGACAGTTACGCAGCGGCAGCAGCTTTAGATTTTCTCTTTTGCCCGCCTTTCCAGGCCAGTAGCCCGCCGCTGAAAAGACCAGCTAGAAAAAGAACCGTGGGAATGATGGTAATAGTGGTGCCGAATGCTATCCAGGATGTGTTGGTGCCGTATGTCGTGTAGAGCGTATAGAAGTTCGTGATGACCGTCGCGTACATGGTAATAAAGAGGATTACCTGAAGAATACCGATGACCATCATCAGCAGGCCGCTGGCATCGCCAGTCGCCATTGTCTGGTAGGATTTGTAGTATTTAAACCCGAAAAATGCCGTCAGCCCCAGAAGGAGAATCGACGGGATTATCGTGACGACTGTTGACATGCCGATAAAGGTAGCAAGGCCGGACGTACCGGCAAGGGTCGTCAGCGCGGTCATGATGGGCGTGAACAGGGAGGATAGCAATACTACGCCGAGGATAGAGTAAATCATTACCATCCAGTCCCTCGTGAAAAAATTGTTCTTCATCCGTTCTCCTTTCTCGGTTGCAATCAACCTACAAAAATTTCAGGTTATGCTAAAGCCCCTGGCCAGAAGGGCATTAATACTCTATTCTTCATTTCTCCTGTAGGAACCGTAAACGGCGCCGCCGATGACGCCGATGACGCCGATAATGAGCAAAACCGGGACCGCCCGGGAGGAGATATCGGAGGCCCAATAAGAGCCGAGCGACCCGTAACTGTAGGTAATCGTGAGATAATGAGCAGTGCTCTCCAGCAGCCCGCCGACCAATAAGGTGCGCGTGGCCGAGGTATAGGAAGATGGGACGGCGGCATCGCCGGTATTGTTGGAGGTTATCGTAACAAAGGCGGTAGAATCATCGAACAGGGATTGCGTAAGTACTACGGAGGCGGAAGTCACCCCGGCGCCAGTGGTAACGACATGAGGCTCGGTGTACTCGGTGGAGCGGAAACTCAGCAGACCGGCCATTACCGAACCAAATAGACCGATGACGATACAGACACCGATAATGAGCGATATAGCTTTCAATTCCCCTGCCCGGCGGGGAATACCAGCCCTCTGAATGAGAAACGGGGCGAACCGTTTCGCTCTCATAAAAGAGAGCTGGTTCGCCCCGCTATTCCTTTCAATCTCCCTATATCACGAAATTTTTAATTTGTCAAGACCTACAAAAAAAATATACGAAAATCCCTTGACAATTTATGTATTTGCCTATATAATAACTGCATGACCACTGAAATAATTGATGGCGACACAATAAAAGCATTACGTAAAAACTTAGGATGGTCACAACAGAAAATGGCAACTGAACTCGGAGTTGACATGATGACGATTAGTGATTGGGAGACTAGTAAACATAAACCAAGCCGTTTAGCTATGATTCAAATACGTAGAATCCGAGCTTCTCTGTCTCGAAAATAAAAGATGTCCAGAAATAAATACGGGGAACGCAGGATGAAATGGATAGAGAAACATTTGAATTGGACATACGGCATAGCTCTAATTGTTAGCCTGATTTTTGCAATTTGGGCTATTCTTGGCAACTTAATAGCTCTTATTATTTTCTTGGTGATTGTATATACTGGTGCTGAAATTATTGCTTGGAGAAAGGGGAACTGGGCTATCCACAGATTCCCTACGGGGATACCTTTAATACTTTGCCCGCCATTGGTAGCTATTATAACTTTATGCAGCCACAATAACCGCAAGAAAGAGCTAGTTGAAAATATAACCACTGCAGATAATGAAAGGAATAGTTTCTAGTGCAGAGGTTTAAGATTGAGAGCTGAAATTGTCGGGCTTAAAGGCGGTAAAAAACAATTCTGGCTCCGGACTCACCGGAAAGAGGTCGAAAATTACTACTTCGAGCACGGGCCGGAAGCAACCATGCGCGAATACCACATGGGACCGGATACGCTCAGGAGATTTTTCGAGCGCAGCCGGAAAGAGACGGCCATCAATAAACTAAGCCAGGCGGATAAATTAGTTATGGAATACGCGAGAGCGGGTATAGCGGAGGTAAGGCAGCGGGTCAGAGACCTTGAGGACTGGCGGGACGAGGCGCAGCCCGTGATTGATTTCGGTAGAGCTTTAATAAACGCAACTTATAACAATATTCAAGGTTCAGTTCAAACATGGTTGTTCGAGAGAGTGCCTAAAAAGCGTACTCCTTCCCCCTTACGTGAAAACATATCAAGAATTCTCTCTTGTAGAGAGTGCCTGATAGGTATATACTGCCAGATAAGTAATATTCTGGCAGGAGTGAACAAATGGGTAGGTTATTATTGCGGTTCATTGATTTTATTACAGACATATCAGGGAAAGTGGTTGCTATTGTGGTGGTGGCTGGGATGTTAGCAACAATTTGGGGAATAGTATGGACGTGGGCTAAAAATATAGACACAGTGCAGAAAGCATTATTTATTTTTGCGACGGTGTGTTTTTTTGTATTTTTTTTGTATTTGTTTGGCAGATGGTGGCGCAGGCATAATTTGGAAAGATTACCTGACTTAATTGATAAACTAGACCACATTATAATGCACTATATTGATAATATGGAATTTAAAATGGGAGTAGATGAGTGGAAAGAAATGCTTGGTGAATATAGTGCATTAATAGGAATGGATTTTCACAGGTTGATTACAGCTTCGACTAATCACGACATGGCAACTACTGATGAAGAACTAGCAAGATTACAGAAACATTATGACTGTAAACTAAATCCCGACCCTAAAAATAAATTAGCCACAAGCATAAATGACTTACGTGACATCGGCGAACTACTAAATAAATACGATATTGGGTTGAAACATCTTAAAGAGACCAAAGAGTATGAACGGGTAATCAGTGATATTAAATATTTACAACGGCAGTTACCGAGCATGGCAATCAGCGCAAAAGTGAATGAGTATTTATACCAGTCCGAAGGTTATTACAGCATGCTACTTAGCACCAAGCCTTTGCTAGAAATGAGATTTGATAGTAAATCACAAATGTTAACAAAAGTAACCGTTAAAAAGGGGCAAGTTAGACCAATAGTTGAAGGGCAAATTGCAAACCTGATAACTTCAATACGTGAAAGTATCATTGCATATAGAGAAAGAAAAACACAACCTATTGAGAAGAAATGAGGCTAGTATGAGCTTTATACGTGCCAAAGAAATACCCCCACGCTCCGGTAATTGGTATGACTACGAAGTAAAAACCATCCATGAAGGTGGAAAGGTAATACAAAAGCATATCCGGTATATCGGAATATCGGGAAGGTCTAGCGGTCGGGCGTCTGGTAGCAGTCCTAGAGCATCCAGACCTGTCATTTCCATTGATAATCAAAGCCAAACCAGCCATATCGTTACCTGTAAACACTGCCATTCTCAAAACATCAGGAAATACGGTACGTATAAAGGGGAGCAAAGGTACTGGTGTAACGAGTGTAAGCGCAAATTTGCTGATGATAACACGCTCTATAAAATGAAAACGCCCGCCAAACAAGTAGCCTCTGCACTTGGCATGTACTTCGGCGGTATGCCGTTGGACAGTATCCAGAGACAGCTTGAGCAGGATTACGGTATTAGAATGAGTGAATCAGGTATCTGGTATTGGGTCGCCAGATTTTCCCGTGACGCCATGGAAAAAGCACGAGAATTTAAGCCTAAAGTGGGTGACGTTTGGATTGCCGATGAAACAGTCTTAAAAATAGGTAATCGCAACGTCTGGTTCTGGGATATTATAGACGTAAAAACCCGATACCTCTTAGCCTCGCATATATCCCGATTCCGCAATACAAAAGCCTGTAAAGTACTTATCAACAAAGCCTTGAAAGTAGCAGGTAAAAAGCCTAAAAGAATTATCACGGATAAATTAAAAGCGTACATCAAGGGTATCAGGAAAACAGCGGGCAGAAATACACAACATATTCAAGGCAGTCCGTTTGAGGTAGATGATACGTCAACCAGTATCATTGAGCGTTTTCACGGCACTTTAAAAGATAGAACTAAAATCGTGCGTGGTTTCAGGAATATAGATAATGCCAGACTGATAACCGATGCATGGCTGGTCTATTACAATTTCCTCAAAGAACATACCACACTTAGAAATATACCGCCCGCCCGTGCTATGGGCGAGACACCGTTCAAGGATTGGGCAGACATAGTAGAAACAGCACGTACAGCACCAGAGATACAAGCGGATGATTACGTGGTATCACGCCAGACGAAAGTTGAAAGTAAACGCCTAACTAAGGCAGACCGTAGTCTGGTGAGGCATATCCAGAGCCAAGCCCTTTATCCGCCGAAGGGAGGGTAGCAACCATGTTTGAACTTAACCGAAAAGAAGAGAGAAGAGAAAGCGAGTTGACTTAATTAAATATTGCATTATGTAAATCCCATGTTCTCATGTACGCTATATTACATAACATATAGATTACACGTCCCTTGAAAGCGTAATTAGTTTTACATAAACTTAATAGGCATCGTTAAAAACAGCTTCGGGATTTACATAATTCCGGGGCTGTTTTCTTTTTAGGAGCAGGGGAATGAAAGTAAAAATTGATGATATAAAAGTCATCCAAGAATTTTATCCGCGTGAAAGCCTTGATAATGAACTGGTAAATACATACCGGCATAGTATAGGGCAACTCCCCCCCATAACATTATCGAAAGACTTGGTACTTATCGACGGCTACCACCGCCTTGTAGCCCATCGCATTGAAGGGATTGCAGAAATAGATGTCGAGGAGCCGTTTCTAGATTTAACAGGCGACGCCCTTTATATCGAAGGGATTCGCCGGAACGCCTTTCATGGCAAACAACTTTCAATGGCTGAAAAAAGAATAGCCGCGCGCCGATTGCATAAAAACGGTAATGACAAAGAGTTAATCACCTTATTAAGCGTCAGTGACCGGACGATAGATGAATGGTTAAAAGATTTAAAGGCAAAAGAGAGAGAACAACGTAACGATGAAATTCTGAATCTCTATTTACAATGCTACACACAAGAGGAGATTGCGGAGAAATTCACATTAGAACGGACAACGGTCAGTAAAATTCTTGATAATGTGAAAGAACGCATTTTTGCGGAAATTCACACCCCCCAATCTCTTCAATTTTACAACGTCTGGAACTTCCCCAAATGCGATAGCAATTACGGACTGAATTTTCCAGGGCGAATACCAGGGCAGATAATTGAAAATTTGCTTTACTATTACACCCAGCCTTTTGACATCGTGATAGACCCCATGAGCGGCGGAGGTACGACATTAGATGTCTGCAAGTCCATGCACCGGCGCTATCAGGCTTACGATATTAAACCAGTAAGAGAAGATATACAACAGCACGATATAAGTCAGGGATTTCCTGACAAAGCAAGAGGGTGCAATTTGATAATTCTGGACCCGCCGTACTGGAGATTAAAAGATAAAGAATATTCAAACGAAAGCATATCTGCCAAGTCTTATGATGAATGGCTCGGTTTTATGGGGAGCTTAGTAAAGAACTGCAATAAAGTTTTAAGGCCTGCCGGGTATGTAGCACTCATCATTGAAGCATTTTTTGACGAAAAAATTAACGGTGGATTTCTTGACCTAACTTTCGATTGTGTGAATTTGTTTAACACGTCTGGATTTAATGAAGTCCAAAGAATCAGTATACCTATGCCTACTCAAATAAAATCACACCATGACATTGAATACGCAAAACAGAAACGTATTCTACTTGATTTAAACCGTGATTTAGTAATTTTCAGGAGTAAGAAAAATGGCTCAAAATGAGCTTACGCATAAAAGACCGACAATTTTCAGTGCGTGGCATAGGACGCTTCCTAAAAGATGTTGCTTTGCCGATGTCGATTTTGCCGAGGTACGTGAGGGTAGGGTTGTTTGCTTCATTGAAACGATACAAGTAAAAGACATAGAGGCATTAAACAGGGCTGGGGAATGGATAAAAAGTGACCCGTGGCTCCATTGCTGGTATCCGATATATGACCCACATTATCCATTATGGGAAACAAAAAAGGTTGTTATGAATTATATCATCGGCAAGACGGATAAGCCTTTTTACATCATTTATCACTTGCCGGATATGTCAAAAGTCAAGGTTGTGGACTATAGAAAAAAGACTGCCCAAGAATACACCCGTGATGATTTCGCTACTTGGTTAGCATGTAAATGGTAATAAGGGACTGTTTTTATTTGGCGAATTAGGGAGGTCGGAAAGTATTGTTGGATAGTGCCAAAAGTCGCTACACGACATAATGTTGACAACCTGGGATAAAAGGCGTAAAACGTTAGGCACTAATCTTGCGGGAGGTCGGTAAAAATGGCAAAACAATTCAAGGCACAGTTGAGGGAGGCGGGGTATACGGATAACCAGTTAAGAGCCGATGTCTACCAGAAGGGGGTAGAACCCATAGCGGCAGAATGGGGGCGCAGCATTGAAACGGTTAGAAGGCACCTCGAGGATGAACTCCAAATCCATGACGCTCCGTTA
Organism: Dehalococcoidales bacterium; assembly: GCA_028714335.1. Lineage (GTDB taxonomy): Bacteria > Chloroflexota > Dehalococcoidia > Dehalococcoidales > RBG-16-60-22 > RBG-13-51-18. The sequence continues at coordinate 2,210 of JAQTMM010000007.1, read as the reverse complement.
TTCACTAAAACCTACGCTGATACTCATTTTAAAGTTCTCCCTCTGGTGGTCCGGGAAACTCTTTTCCAGGTGTTTGAAATCTGGAAAGAGATGGATGAGCGGATGGAGCAAATAGAGGCCGAGAACAGAGAAATGAGGCAAGAATCAGAGCGGATTGACCGGAGTGCCAAAGATTGTTTATTCGAGATTCAGTCCAAAATCAGCCGATACCGGCAATCAACACCGCTAACCGAGGGCGGAAACTGAATAAGGGAGGTAGATATGAGCACCGATGAAGCCTTACTTCAAAGAGCATTAAAGGAAATGAATGAACTTGAAGATAAATACCCCACCTTTCCAGACCGAAAAATACCCTTTGAAATCGTTAATGGCAAAGTAGGGCAATGGAGAATGTTACCTAACGGACAAACAGTATTTTACTGCCCCCATTACATATTAAGTGACTGGACAAGAATAAATACAGATGAATAGCCCCATCCACTCACTAACTAAGAGGAGGTCAATATGCTCACTTTAAGGGAAGCTAAGGATAAGTCAGACAGGAAATGGACGGGTATTCAAAGGGACTATCCTGATGTGAAATTTGGATTTACGGGACAGCCAGGCAATCATTACTACGGCAGATGTGGTCTGTGCGAATATTTCAAGGAGGAGTGGGAACTCACCCCCGACTGCAAAAAGTGCCCCTTATTTCCAAAGTACTGCGCAAGTGACGGCTTTTTGTACCCCAGAGCCCTTTACTGGCGGATTTGTAAACGCCTGGAGAGTGACAAAAAAGACGCCTACACCAAGAGACTGATAGACCAGATGGTGGAGGTCATAAGGGGGATAAAGGTATGAGCATAGATGGGAAAGAAAAATTGGTTAGAAAAGTCGAAGAACTCACAAATAAAACTATATTGAACGCCAAAATCATCGGTTATCAGGATTATGATGACATACCTATTTTACGTTTGACAATGACAGATGGTTCAAAATTCGATATTGTAGCTGACTACGGTGATTATACAGGTCAGTCTTACGATGAATATCAAATTCTTATAAGTGTAAAAGAACATGACAAACTTTAGTGAGCGGGACATCCAAGAACAGGATCAAGCCATCCATGACCGCAGGGAAGTGTGCTGGTGGTGTCATAAAGAGTTCCTGCCGACCTCCCATAACTACACACGTGGGCGGTCACGACATGGTATACGGCTGCGACGATTGCCTGGGGCTAGTCCCGCAGCCATAGGAAAGGAGAGAGACGATGATTTACAAAACACTGACAACGAAACGGGTTAAAGAGATTATAGAACTACATGGGAAATGGTTACGTAATGAACTGGTTGGGGTTTGCGCCGACCTGCGCGGTTGCAACCTGCGCGGCTGCAACCTGAGCTTCGCCAACCTGAGCGACGCCAACCTGAGCAACGCCAACCTGAGCTACGCCAACCTGCGCGGCTGCAACCTGAGCTTCGCCAACCTGAGCGACGCCAACCTGAGCGACGCCAACCTGAGCAACGCCAACCTGAGCTTCGCCAACCTGAGCGACGCCAACCTGAGCTACGCCAACCTGAGCAACGCCAACCTGAGCTACGCCAACCTGCGCGGCTGCAACCTGAGCTTCGCCAACCTGAGCGACGCCAACCTGTACGGCTGCAACCTGAGCTTCGCCAACCTGAGCGACGCCAACCTGAGCGGCTGCAACCTCCCCGCCCCCACGATGTTCTTGCTGGCGGATTGGGGAGAGGTATCGAATTTACTCACGCTCGAGTTAATGCGGTATGACGCAGAAAATCATCCTCAGCCGGAGCTATTTGACGGATGGGCTAAGGGTGGGAGATGCCCCTACGATGACATCAAGTGGGCGCGGTGCGCGGTCTTTGCACAGAAACGGGAACTCTGGAAACCAGGCAAATGCAAGATGACTGCGCTTCAACTCGTGGAGGCATTGTTCAAGGAAAAGGGAATCAAGAGGTAAATATCATGCAGTCATTCGTAATTACGGGTAAGGCAAAAGACGTTTTCCGGCTGATAGAGCTTAAAGCAAAGCGGGAAGCCGAGCAGAAAGCGAGGGCGAAAAATGACAAAGCAACTGGAAAAGGAGGCGCAAGGTGCAATACTACAAACTGACTGACTGGAACTACCAGACGCATGGCTGGACGCAGTGGGGAGAGAACATTACCCACCGAGCTATCGGTACAGGCTGTAACCTGTGCACTAATGAC
>JAQTMM010000006.1 GCA_028714335.1 Dehalococcoidales bacterium | reverse complement strand
GAAAAGGTCAAACATCTGGAAAGCCTTGGCTTCCAGTACGATAACGCCGAAGCTTCCTTTGAATTATTATTAAGGCGCGCTAAACCCAATTATAAACCGCCCTTCGAGCTGGTGGACTTTATGGTGGTGGTGGAAAGCCGGCGGCGCCAGTCAACGCGTAAAGAGACCGACAACATGCTCTCCGAGGCTATGGTTAAAGTGAAGGTGAATAATGAAATAATCCACACCGCGGCGGAAGGCGACGGCCCCGTCAACGCTTTAGACCTGGCGATGCGCAAGGCGCTTTTACAGTTCTATCCCAAGTTAAAGCAGGTCAAACTGGTGGACTATAAGGTGCGTATTCTGGAGGAAAGCACCGGCACGGAAAGCCAGGTACGTGTGCTTATCGAGTCCTCCGACGGTGTTAACGAGTGGCATACGGTCGGCGGCTCTACCAACATCATCGAGGCTAGCTGGCTGGCTTTAGCCGACGCCATCGAATGGTGGCTGGTAAAGCACAACAAATAACCTCAAATCCAATTTAAATAAAAGGGGGGCGGTTAAAGCCCCCTTTTTTATTCCTGCTGTTTCATTGTTGTAGTATAATATTACTTGAGCGAAATATTACCGTTGACGGAGGTTTAAGATGGGTGAAATAAAAACCGCCGCAGAAATAGCCAGGGAAAAGCTGGAGAAAATAGGCGAGCCTACAGAAGAAGAACGCCTTAAGTGGAAGTACGGGCCGGAAGGTGAAAAGCTCGCCGCGCTTTATCTACGGGAAAATATCAACCTCGAAAATGAAATAGGCAAATTCGATGCCAAAGCCAGGCAAATCATCGTTGACGGCATCAACGATATCCTCTTAAGAAATATCACCCTTCCCCGCAACGAAACCGCCCAGAAGATTAACGCCAAGTCCATAGACGGTTTGAAAGCCCTTAAGAAAGATAAAGCCGCTCTGGAAAATATTTTTACCAAAATGCAGCAAATCCTCAATCATTACGTTCAGGAAGGCGCCAAACAAAAGAAGGAAGCCTACGCCGCACTCAAAGCCGAGTATGAAGACAAGATACAGGAAGCCATCCGTAAGCAGACCGGCGTTAATGCCAGGATGAATATTGACGTAGAAAAACAACCGCAATTCCAGGAGGACTGGCAGCAGCTGCAGGCACAGATGGAAGCCCAATACACCAGGGCGTTGGATGAATATAAAAAGGAACTGGCGGCTATCAAGTAATGGATATTTTACTACTGTCATTCCAGCGAAGGCTGGAATCCAGGCAGGGTGGGGCTTAATGGATATTGAGAACGAAAGAATAGAGTACGCGGCGCGCCACACCGAGATTGTCCGGCATCCCCGGCAGCACCTAGACACCTTCGGGGTTACCAACATCTACTACTATCTGGTGACCGAGCCGACGTATTCCGAAATATCCAACGAACCTAACGAGACAGTTATCAGGGAGGGCAGGGTCATCGCCGAGAGGCCTAAAATTGTTACTCCCTATTACCTCGCCAACCTTGAAGGCTTTAGCTACGACGCCCGCCAGTATTTCCAGAAGCTGATGATGATGCATGGCCCCAATGCGCCGGGGCTATTTTATACCTATAAGAACGAATCAAAGGGACTCAATATCGTCTCGGACAGGTGGCCGGTAGTGGTGCAAAAACTGAACGAAGAGATTGATAAAAAGAACGACCCGCTGGCGGCGATTATCAAAGGCCAGGACGACCTCTGGGACGTTTCGCTGTTAAAGTTTATTTATGAGATGACCAGCCGCTCGGTGCAGAGCAACATGGCGCAGTTAAGCTCGCGGGGGCTGTTGGGGTCGAGCCAGGGCGGCATACCTGTCGGCGTCCGCCAGACTATCGAGGACATGTTCGGCCAGGCCTATCGCGGCGAGATTAAAGCATACGAACTGGAGCAGGAACTCAACCACTGGGGCGTCTTTGAGGAGTACCAGGACAGGTTCTTCGCTTTAGTGAAAGGCAGAAAATAGCCGGTGAATATATCAATTATCAAAGCGCGCGACCTTGCGGAAGCCTGGTTCCTCTGTCTGGCCAAGGCTGTGGACGAAGGCTACGAATATACGATTGACCGGGGCAGCTACGCCGGCCAAAAGCGCAAGGAAATAGATTTTGTCGTTGTGCAGATAGAGTACCCGGGCACCCGTCCATTGATACCCGATGTACCCGCGGGCGTTCCCCCGCCCAGCACTATGGAGTACGTGGAAAGCTACCTCCCTTATCTTATGACCGCCCACAAAAAAGAGGGCGAGCAGTACACCTACGGCCAGTACCTGGAAAAACAGATAGCCAAGGTTATCGAGATGTATAAGCGGGACGGATTTAACACCAATCAGGCTTATATGGCGGTGGGTAACGAGAACTCTATAGACCTCCCCGACCCGCCCTGCCTCCGTATGATTGATACGCGGATAAGGAACAATAGACTGAATTTTGTAGTGTATTTCCGCTCGTGGGACCTCTGGGCGGGCTTTCCGTCCAACCTGGCGGCGATACAGCTTCTTAAGGAATACATGGCCAGCGAGCTTGGTGTGGAGGACGGCGAGATTTTAGCGGTAAGTAAGGGCTTACACCTTTACGACTACTCGTGGGAACTCGCTAAAATGGTAGTGGGGTCGCAATAGAAAGGATTTTTCCCCATGGATTATATTGAACAGGTAGCCGACATGGTGGTCGGCGCCAAGAAGGTTGTTATCTTTACGGGGGCGGGTTTCAGCACCGAATCGGATATCCCGGACTTTCGCGGCCCGCAGGGCGTCTGGCAGCAGTTCGACCCCGATGAACTGAATCTGCCAAACTTCCTGCGCAGCGAGGAAATCAGGGAGAAATACTGGCAGGTGCACAAGTTGTTCTGGGAGGCGGTCAAGGACGCCAAACCCAATAAAGGGCATTACGCCGTCACCGAGTTGTACAACATGGGCAAGCTGGACTGCGTTATTACCCAGAATACCGATGGCTTGCATCAGAAATCCGGTACGCCGGAGGAAAAAATGCTGGAATTACACGGCACAATGCACTGGGTTGACTGCCTGGACTGTAAAAAGCGTTACCCCCGCGACTACGCCCACCAAAAAATGCTCTCCGGCGAGAAGGTGCCGCGCTGTGGCGACTGCAATGGTATCTTAAAGCCGGCGACAGTGGCTTATGGCCAATCCATGCCGGTGCGTGAAACCAACGAGGCGGTAGAGAAGTCGTCTCACTGCGACCTTTTGCTGGCGCTGGGTTCGTCATTGATAGTCTATCCGGCGGCGCAAATGCCGCTGCTCGCCAAGCAGAACGGCGCCAAGCTGGTCATCGTCAATATCACTCCCACCCCGCACGATAGCTACGCCGACGTCGTTATCGCTGAAAAAACCGGTGAGACTCTAGACAAAGTAGTTCAGAAGGCTAAGGCGAAGAAAAAGGCCTAGATTTTCATTACAAACGGTATCAAAGATATATAACCGAAAGAGGCGGAGTAATTTCCGCCTCTTTTCTTGTAACCGGGAAGAGTAATTCCGAACACCTACCACAGGTTTGGATTATTAGAAATTAAAATTCCCATGGTTTTTTGTATTTATTCACACTATTTTGATTACTAGTCATTATGAAACCTTAAGCAATTATTTATAATTCCACTACGATTTTTACGAGGAAATTTATACTTTGCTGTTAGACTAAAAATATTAGAAGTTAAAAAAAGTTTAATTAGCGCGAGTAGAAAGACAAAAAATATGGTAATTCGAGAAGCCTTTGGAAACCTAAATACCCTTAAGACTATTGTTGGTCCAAGTCACTTGGGCGAAATATTAATAGAACTTGGTTATATCTCCCAAACGCAGCTTGATGGGGCTTTAGATTACCAGAAACAAAATGGAGGCAATCTGGGGTGGATTTTAGCTACTTTAGGATATATCAACCGGTTAGAGTTATATGAAGGTCTGGCGATGCACTTTAAACTGCCTTTTGTAAAAGATAACTCTTACATTTTAAAAAATATCGATAAAAAACTCACTGTCATGTTAACCCATGAAGAAATAGTGAAGTATCAGGTTATTCCTTATTTTGTCGTACAGGACAATACTCTCTACATCTTGACAGCTAATCCCGGTGATAAATCCGGGCTGGAATTAATCCGCCAGCGGTTCGGAACAGAATATATAAAGCAGATAATAATCACCGACCTTGATTTAATGAAAATTTCTGAAGAGCTAAACCGTGTATCCATCATCGATAAATCCATCAATGGACTGCTTTACCGCAATCCTGATGAATCTGCTTATAAAGTAATCACCCGCCCGCAATGGATTTTCCTGGCTTGTTTATTGTCAGGTCTAGTTACCTGGGCTTTCTTCAAAGCAGATACGCTAATCGTAGCCATGATTTTCGTGGTTCAATTTTTCTTTATCGCCCCGGTGTTTTTTAAGCTGTTTGTTTGCGTCTATTACCAAATGAAGAAAAATAGTAAACCTGCACATATTGACGCCAATGTTCCATGGGCGGTAGGTAACTGGCCGGTATACACGGTGCTTATCGCAGCATACAAAGAAAAAAATGTTATCGGTACTTTGATTAAGTCCCTTAAGAAACTTGATTATCCTGAAAATAAACTGGATATTATCCTCCTTTTAGAAAAAGATGATGTAGAAACGCTGGAAGCGGCTAAAAAAGAAAAACCTTCAGCAAACTGGCGCTTCCTTGTCCTGCCGGACAGCACACCCAGGACTAAACCCAAAGCTTTGAACTACGGGTTGCATTTTGCCAGAGGGGAATACCTCACCATCTATGATGCGGAAGATTTACCGGAGCCGGATCAATTGAAAAAAGCCGTTACCGCTTTCAGAACACATCCCGATAACTATATCTGTTTCCAAGCAGCGCTTAATTATTTCAATAGAGATGAGAACTTCCTTACCAGGATGTTTACCCTGGAGTATTCCAGTTGGTTCGATTGCTTATTGCCCGGTCTCTTTAAATCTAATTTACCTATACCTTTAGGTGGCACAAGCAATCACTTCGACGTTCAAAAACTAAAACGTATTGGTGCTTGGGACCCATTTAACGTTACCGAGGATGCAGACTTGGGAATCAGGGCTTCTGTTGAGGGATATAAGGTGGGCGTGATTGATTCAACCACCTACGAAGAAGCAAACTCGCAACTGAAAAATTGGATAAATCAGCGTTCGCGGTGGGTAAAAGGGTACATGCAAACCTTCCTTGTATACAGCCGTCATCCGCTGAAAGTAATCAAAGCGATGGGATTTACACGCTGGCTCAGCTATGCCTGGCTGGTTGGGGGCACTCCGGTTAATTTCCTCCTTTTCCCCATCATGTGGGCGTTGTTCGGGCTTTCATTTTTCTTTAACTTTTATGGATATCTCCATGTACCGGATTGGTTAATGTACCTGTCTCTCTTCAATTTGGTTATTGGCAATGTTGCGGTGATATTTATTGCATTGCTCGGCGTATTCATGCGCAAGAATTATTCATTAATACCGTACGCTCTATTAAGTCCGGTTTATTGGCTGTTGCAGTCAGCCGGCGCATTCAGAGGACTCTGGCAATTATTAGTCAGACCTTTTTACTGGGAAAAGACACAACATGGTCTGACTAAATGCAAAGCGGATTTACCAGATATTTCTACTTTAGCAAAATAGCTAATACCACCTACCTGTGGTATCATTTTTTAGGATGATTGCTGAACTTGCGGGCTTTGTTACACGGCGGGAAGGGCGGAAATTCCAGCGCTTAACCTCCACCGGAACGCCGCTTAATATGGGGGAGTGGGATAAGGGGGGGATATCGCTTTACGTCCATATTCCGTTTTGCCGCTCGTTGTGCCCGTTCTGCTGCTTTAACCGCTATCTCTTCGACGATGGTCTGGCACGCCGGTACTTTATTGACCTTAAACGGGAGTTGGAGTTATACCGCAAACTCGGTTTCAGCTTTAATGACGTTTACTTTGGTGGGGGAACGCCCACGGTGCTGATGGATGAGCTTGGAGGCTTTATCAAGCATTTGAGGGGACTATTTGACATAAAACAAATATCTTTAGAAACAACCCCCCGCGAACTAACGACCAAGAACATCAGTCTCCTCAAAGACTACAGCGTCAACCGGCTTTCGATAGGCGTCCAGAGCTTTGACGAGCAAGTCTTAAAGACGATGGGCAGGATTAACGGCCCCGCCGATGAAGTTAAAAGACGGCTCCAGGAAACAGAAGGGCAGTTCGACACCCTGAACGTTGATTTTGTCTTTAACTTCCCCGGGCAGACGGTCCCCCAGTTCGTTGAGGACGTTAAGGCATTTAAAGAATTAGGCATAGACCAGGCAACATTCTACCCGTTGATGCCCTCGCCGCATAAAAAGGACGCCATGGAACGGCGGTTCAATCGGGTGAACAACTCCCGCGAACGCCAGTTTTATAACGTGATACTCAAAGAGCTTTACCGCGGTGGTTTCAACGCGTCAACAGCGTGGTGCTTTTCCCGTGGCAACCATATGATTGACGAATATATTATCAAGACGGACGACTATATCGGTATCGGCGCGGGTTCAGTCAGCATTGTAAAAGGGAATTTCTACGTCAACTCCTTCTCTTTAGACCGCTACCACGAAATGACTGCCTCTAATAAACTTCCCATCGTTGGCTGGCGTCAGCTTTCCGGTAGAGAAAAAACGCGATATTATCTTTTAACCAAGCTCTTCGGGCTGGAGGTGGATACTAAAGCCTTCCGGCAGCGCTTTGGCGGGGAGATGGCGCAAAAACTCTGGCTGGAAACGGCGTTCCTCAAGCTGGGAGGCGTTGTAGAAGGCAACGATACTTTACGCGTCACGGAAAAAGGCATGTACACAGTCAGCGTGATGATGCGGGAGTTCTTTGCGGCGCTTAATACGTTGCGGGAATACCATATCGAGCATCAGATTTAGCTACTTGATGGCTACATGAATGCCCGCGGCGCCAAAGAATAGGGGGCGGTAGCGGACGTCTTTGAACCCCGCCGACATCAGCAATTCCCTGACCTCTTTGGGTGAATAGAAATCCGTAGTGGACTTGGCTAAATACTTGTAAGCGCTTACATTGCCGGAAAGAATTACACCCATCGGCATCACGAAGACCCACATATACAGGTGGTTAATGGCGCGAATAAAGCCGTTCTCCGGTTGGCTGGATTCCACGATGACATAGCGCCCACCGGGCTTTAGGACTCTCACAACCTCGCTTAGGTGCGCTTTACAGATTGGGTTTTTATAGGTGAGATTGCGGAAGGCGAAAGATATAGCTGTAACATCAAATGAGGCGTCCGGGAACGGCAGTTTAGATGCATCACCCTCGATGAATTTAACGCGGCCGTCAACTCCGGCTTTTTTAACCTTTTCCCGCGCTTTATCAAGCATCGGGCGGCTATAATCCAGCCCGATTAATTCCGTACCTTTATCCGCTAACCGGGCAATGTTGATAGTCAAGTCGCCGGTGCCGCAGCCAATCTCCAGCACGCGCAGTGGCTTTGTCTCCACGCACGCCTCCGCCGCCAGCCTGCGCCATCGCTTATCCATCCCCAATGTACCGATGAAGTTTACAAGGTCGTAGTGCGATGGTATAGCGGTAAAGATATTATGCAGAGGCGACTTTGATATAGTGGCCGATTTGGCCATAATGCCATCCTAAAAATGAGCTATTACGTAAGCGATACCCAATAACAACTGGAGGAATAAGATGTTTATAACATTAGCAGCCATCCCTGGGATTAGTTTATCAGGTTCTTCGTTGTGTATGGCTCCGTTAATGGCTTTGATGCATAACGGCAGAGATAACAGGGTTAACAGCGACCATATGGGCATTACTCCAGCCGCTACCCAGGCGATTATCCAAACGTAAACGGCCATATTGACGATGATATAGATAATAGTAGAGGGTTTTCGCCCCAGGGCTATTGGCAGGGTTCTACGTTTCGCAATCTTATCAGCTTCGATGTCCGGAAATTCGTTAAGCAGCAGTAAGTTATGCACCAGCAAGGTGGATGGTATGCAGGCAATAACCGCTTCCCAGGTATAAGCGCCCGTTTGCACAAAGTACATCCCCAATATTGGCAGCCCGCCCATACCGATTCCCGCCGCCCATTCCGGCCAGGGGCGCTTTAGAATGAATGGACTGTAAAGGATGATTAAGAAAGTGGCTAAAAACAGCAAAGGCAGTAACTGCCATCCCTTGATAATGCTGAAGTAAATACCTACCGGTACCGCCAGGACAAAGCAGGTTATGCCCAGCAACAGGACTTGGCGGGGTGTTAAAAGTTGGGTAGGGAGTATTCCACTGCCGCCACTGAAAGGCGTACGCTTGGTGGCTTTATCTATCCCGCTGCGGAAGTCAAAGTAGTCGTTTAACACGTTGACGCTGGCATGTGCCAGTACCAAACCAATGCCAGCCAGCAGGGCGTGCCAAATCGTTACATCGCCTTTATACCAGGCTAAAGCGGTACCCAGAAAAGCTAAAATGAAAGAGAGGATTAAGAATTGGGGACGGGTTTCTAAAATCCAGGATTTAGCGTTACTCAATAAATCTTCTCCTACAGACGATTATACCATTAGAGCTATGCATTTTTATAGGCTGTTATACTCAAGAATAATGGTATAATGTCATATTGAGTATTAACGGTTGCCATCATTATGACTAAAAAACCGCAAAGCTTTACCGAACTAAATTACGCACAATCCAGCGAATTCCTTCTAGCTCTGGGCGAACCCGCCTACCGCGTTAAGCAGGTAGCCAAGTGGGTATATCGCAACATGGCGCAAGACTTTGCAGAAATGACTGATTTGCCGCAGGGTTTACGTCAAAAGCTAAGCGATAGCCTGAAATTGCACAGCATAAGCCCCGCAAAACAAGAAATCGGCAGGGACGGTACGGTAAAAACGCTTTTTAACCTTGCCGATGGTAAGACTGTTGAGACGGCGTTGATGCATTATGACCCGGAGAGGGGAGGGGAGCGCTATACGGTTTGCGTTTCCACGCAGGTGGGCTGCGCCGTCGGCTGCCCCTTTTGCGCTACCGGACAGCAGGGCTTTGAGCGTAATCTGACCCCCGGTGAGATTATTGACCAGGTGCTTTATTTCGCCCGTTACCTCATGGAAAAGAAAAACGGTTCGAGCGGTAAACACGTATCCAACGTAGTTTTCATGGGCATGGGCGAGCCGCTGGCTAATTACGACAACCTCTGGCGGGCTATAGAAATGTTGAATTCACCGGAGGCATTTGGGCTGGGGGCGCGCAATATGGTTATCTCTACCGCGGGATTGGTGCCCCAGATAAAACGATTAGCCAAAGAAAAGCTTCAGGTAGGGCTGGCAATATCCCTCCATGCCGCCGATAACGCTTTACGGAATAAGCTGGTGCCGCTTAATCGCAGGTACCCGCTGGAACAGCTTATCCCAGCCTGCCGCGAGTATATTGAGGTTAAAGGCAAGCGTTTGAGCTTTGAGTACGCGTTGTTTAGAGGCGTTAACGCTTCCATCGGTCATGCCCGTGCTTTAGCCGATTTAATTGGCGGGCTCAAATGCCATATCAACCTCATTGCGGCTAACGTTACCGCCGACCCCGCTTTTCAGCCACCCCCGCGTCAGGTTATACTGGCTTTTGAGGATGAACTCAAACGGCTGCACCTAAATGTAACCCTCCGCGAACGCCGGGGGCAGGACATCAATGCCGGCTGCGGCCAGCTGCGTAGTCAATTTCTGAAAAACAAGGAGAGATAATGGATCCGGAAAATATACTCTGGATAGTATTTGCCATTATTGTACCGATAGTGTTGATCGCTGACCTGGCGATATTCCAACGTAAAGCTCATGCGATTAAGACCAAGGAAGCCCTGATTATGACCGCGTGTTACGTGGCTCTAGCTTTGGTTTTCGCTTTAGTTATCTACTTTGTGCTGGGGCAGGATAAAGCCTTCACTTTCCTCACCGGCTACATCGTAGAATATTCATTAAGCATGGACAACCTCTTTGTCTTCCTGTTGATATTCGCCTCCTTTGCTGTCCCTTCGGAGTATCAGCACCGGGTATTGTTCTGGGGCATTGTGGGTGCTATGGCGATGCGTGGCATATTTATCGCCTCCGGCTGGGCGATATTGAACGCCTTGCACTGGGTTATCTACATATTCGGGGCGTTCCTGATATACACCGCCTTTAAAATCGCTACCAAAAAGGAAGAGCAGGTTAACCCTAAGAAGAATCTGCTTTTCCGCCTGGCATGTAAGTTCCTACCAGTTACCGATGAATATAAGGGCTCCAATTTTCTGTGCCGGATAGACGGGCGCCGGCTGGCGACCCCACTGCTTTTAGTGTTAATCGTGGTTGAATCAACTGATGTTGTATTCGCCGTGGACTCGATTCCAGCTATCCTTTCAATCACTTCCGACCTATTTATCGTCTATACATCGAATATCTTTGCCATATTAGGCCTGCGGGCGCTCTATTTTGCTATAGCCGGCTTAACCAAGAAGCTGGTGTATCTGAATTACGGGCTGGCGGCAATATTGGGGCTGCTGGGCGTTAAGATGATAGGCTCGGCGTGGTTTGAAGTGCCGGTACCGGTATCGTTAGGAGCGGTAGTAGGGATACTGCTTTTATCTGCCCTGGCTTCCTACCTGTGGCCGCCAAAAAAGAAGGATATTTTATCAGATAGCAGCGACGAAGAATCTAAGAAATCCTAGTCTTGTTGATGTCGCATCTTTAATAGTTCGTCAAAATCAGCGAACCACTTGAGCTTGATTTCATCGCTCCATGACGGATCGAAGTTGGGAAACTTGGACAAAAGTAAGTGTAGGTAAGAATTGGTATTTGGAATTTTGTCCTCGTCTTGTGGAATTTTTTCATTCTTGTTGATACGTGTTACGGACTTCTTTAATGCCATTTTGGCGGGGCTTATGGTATGAGAGGAACGAGTCCCCTTGGTAATAAACGGCGAAAGGGTAATACCAGAGTCCTTAGCCAGGGCAATAAAGAATTTAACACACTTGCGGCTAACGTCATCGGCAAGACTGAAATTACCGTGAAAAACCTCTTTTAACTGATCGTAAGTGGCGCTTCCTAAATCAAGCGAGCCCCCCATCACAAAATGGTACGATTCCTGTGTAATCTTACGTAAATGAGGCGCTCTAAGATCGCCTTTAGCGTCCACAATTGGCTTCAATTTGTCAGTTGGTTTGCCGTTGGCGTCAATCAAAGACAAAAAACGTAAAGCGGATATCAACTGCACGCCAGTACTGCCGGAAAGCATGTCTCCCCAGTAACTCCGGTCTATGCGTGATGGTATGCGTTCTTCCAGTCGCTCCAGGAAGTGATAGAAGGTCCGGTAAGAGACATAAGGCGGGAGGTGTTTTCGTCCTTTTTCAGTAACCACAGCAATACCTCGTCTAGTTGTTTACCATTATATTCCAAAAGAAAAAATGATTCAAGAAAAATATCTGTGTATTTATGGTAATTATAAGGACAAGTTGAAAATAGTAAGGACAATATTATAGGCTTGTCCTCCTATATTGATAAAATTAAACCAGTGAACTGCAAACGCAGCCACTAATATCGTTGGCAAAATACTAAAAGAAGGAGGGCTATTATTCCATGTCTAATCCTATCGAGTACCAGAGGCTAATGACGGAAATCGTGTACATCAATCTCCCTGGGCCGCAGGAATCTAATCCCCACATGACCGGTAATGAACTGCTGCACGGCTTCCTCGCCGAGCTTTACCGGTATCCCAATCCGGAATTCAAAGAGCACCTGCTGACGCTCTGCAGCAAATGGAATATCCGCTATCGCGATTCCAAGGAATAGTAAACAGTATTTTTACAGTTAACAAGAATCATACTAAAAAGGAGGCACCTGTGAAAAAAACTAAGGTCAACGCCATAGATATTGGTACTACTAAAATCTGCAGTATCATGGCGGAAGATTACGGTGATGAAGGCCTTCGTATCATCGGGGTTGGGGTAACCCCGTCGCGCGGTCTTCATAAAGGCCTCGTATTAAGTCTTAACGAGGCGAAGGAATCTATTAGACAGTCGGTCAGGATGGCGGAACAGATGGCCGGACGTAAGATGGATTCGGCAAATATCGGCGTTACCGGCCGCCATATTACCTCAATTAATAAATCCGGAACCGTCTCGATTACCCGGAACAACCAGATTGTTTACCCAGAGGACATGAAGCGTGTCCTAAACGTTGCCCGTACGGTTAAAGTCCCATCGGAACAAAGAGTGCTTCATGTGATTCCGAGAGATTATCAAGTGGATGGTCAGATGGGCGTTAAAAATCCCGCCGGCATGCACGGCAGCCGCCTCGACGTAGAAACCCATATTATCACGGCGGCGGCAACCTCGGTGCGGAATCTTGTTAAATGCGTCCGCAGCGTTGGAGTGGAGATTGACGACCTCGTCATGGAATGCCTTGCCAGTTCCGAAGCGGTGTTAGAGCCGGAAGAAAGACAGGACGGCGTGCTGCTGGCGGACATCGGCGGCGGCACCACCGATATTGCCATTTTCAAAGACGATAACATCTACCACACCTCGGTATTACCGGTTGCCGGCTACCAGGTTACACGTGATATCTCCATCGGTCTGGGCGTTACCTATGAACTGGCCGAAGAGATGAAAAAGCGCTACGGCGATGTCACTCCGCGGGAAAAAAGCAAGAATAAAATGGATAAAAGCGTCTCGATTACCGGCGACGGGCACAGCGTTTCCTACGATGACCTTTCCGATATTATACGCCTGCGCGTAGAGGAAATTTTGCGCCTGGTAATACTTGAGCTGCCGCAAAACGATCTCCACAAACTAATTCCCGCCGGCATCGTTATTACAGGTGGTGGTGCAAATCTTCCCGGTATTGCTGAACTGGGGCAGCGGGTTACCCGTATGCCTGTCAGGCTCGGCGTACCGATGCGTATGGCTGGGGTAGGGGATGTTCTGGATAATCCGGCACATGCTACGGGCGTAGGCCTGCTCCTGTGGCAGTCACAGAACGAAGACACCGAATCACCCCGCGCCACGGAAAAAGGTATTCACGTTTTACTCAAGAAAGCGCTAAGGCTCCTCGGGTAATTAACAGATTCAAGGGGTGAGAGGGAAAAAGCAGCGGCGGATTTTACCAGCCGTTAAAATCTCCTATCGCCAACAACGTGTAAATGAAGATAAATAAGGAAGGAATCGATAATGACTATTATTGAAGTAAAAAAGAAAAAGAGCCGTTCGTACATCGAGGAGCTTATGAAGAAATTCATCAGCAATCATCATTGCCTGGGGCTGCTTAGGTTCTTTGCCGCCCATCCCAACGGCCGGTTCAATAAATTAGCGATTATCCACGCTATTGACGACGAATGTAATCGCACCGAGATGGGCGAGGCTTTAAACGAAATGGTCCGTGAAGAAGTTCTCGACATCACTTACGAAAACGAAGTCGCTTTATACATCCTTACTAAGGAAGAAGCCCTGCGCCGGCTGGTGCTGAATATGGCTATCTTCGACTGGCGCGACTGGCAGCTTGTCCTGGAGCACGCCTAATTAGTAATAGGATAACCGAATACGATATAATGGATGTAAATGAAACTAGATAAAGGAACTTAAAATGGGCAGAAAAGCAGAAAAACAAGCGCAAAGGCGTAACTATAAAGAAGCTTTCAAGAATGTAAAACATGGCCATGGTACCCGCCCGGTCAGAAAGAAACAGGAATCGGCTCTGGGCAAATAACGCCTAAATTTAGTTCTTTCTATATTGGGAGGGCCGTCATGACAACTGGTGTTGCAAGACATCTGGTTGGCGAAACAGGCTATGGATTTACCTCCGGCAGTTGGGGCAAGGGCATTTTATACCCAAGCCAACTGTTGGGAAATAAAGGTTTTGATATAAAACCCTGTAGTTCTATTACCTGAATTTACACAGGGAAACGTCTATATTTTTCGGTTTAAGCTTTTCTGCAAATGGCTTAATGGGGCTTTGCTTTACCTAAAAATGACTTACTAGAAGGGAATTACTTCATTGGTTTACCCCGATAAGAAATTTAGTCTTAATAAAAAGAAAGAACGAAACCTGTTGCGTTTTCACGGAGACGCGGCAGCTTCGGCGGTGGATGATGCCGCCATCAGCTATCAGTCGCCCTCGATAATCGCTGCCGGAGCCAGCGCGCAAAGCATTACTATTTTTACCACGCTGGTTAACCTTGGGCTGTCGCTGGTTTGTATCAAGGCGCCTTCATTAATCGAGCGTATCGGCAGCGGCAAAAAAGGCGCTATTACGCTCTCCGCCCTCAACGTACTGGCGTGGGTGCCGCTTATTCTAATGTTTTTCCTGGCGCCTGCCGGCGTTGGACCGGGCTGGATAGCGCTTCTCTGGCTCGTAAATGTCATGCCGGGGATGCTCTTGACCTTCCAGCGCGATAACTGGCTGTCCAATCTTGCCCCTAAAGAGAAATTAGGGGGTTACATCGGCCAGAGGCTGGCTATCAAGAGCGCTTTCTACCTCGGAGCATTTTGTTTCCTGGGGTACATGATGGACTCGTTTGGCGAAACCAGCCTGCCTAATTTCGGTTTTGTGTTTGTCATCGCGGTGGTGGTATCGCTGGTGGATTTTGTTATCTTCAACTTCATGCACGAACCGAGAACAAAACGGTTCAACAATGTCGAAGCGCCCATTTATCCCATCAAGTTCGGTTTATTCGCCTTTATGAAGGAAATTAAGGAGAAAAAACTGGACACCTTTATTGTTTTCACCTCCTTTTTCTACCTGACCGTGGGCGTTAGCGGCCCGCTATACGTGGTTTACATGCTGGAAAACAAGCATTTCTCCTATTTAAGCTTCACCATCGTTATCGCCTCGGAGTACCTCGCCAGGGTAATCAGCGCACCTTTCTGGGGCCGTTATGCCGATAAAGCCGGTAATATCCGCGTTTTAAGCGTTGTTTCACGAGTTCTTCCGGCTATACCAATATGCTGGCTTTTTTGCTCCAATATCGGCTACCTGGTAGTCGTTCAGATTATTTCCGGAATGTCCTGGGGCGCTTTCGACCTTTGTACCCAGAACTATATCTATAAAGTCGCCCCGCCGGAGAAGAAACTACGCTATATCGTCTACACGCGCTGCCTGATTCTGTTCTCTACGGCTTTAGGCGGCGTTGGCGGCGTCTTTTTGACCCGGGGTATATTCCCCATCTTCGGCAGTACGATATTGTCTGTATTTTTGGTTTCAGGGCTTTTCCGGGCAGTAGTGGTGTTTTTCTTGATGCCCAAGCTGATTGATATGGCGATGATATACGGCCGCCCGGTTACATCGCTGGAAGTAAATCTAGATGAAACCGGCACAATTCCCGTGTCTCAACGCGGCTTATTCTATCATCGAGAAAGGACAACACAGCCTATATCCAATAGAACCTCGACGAAAACCCGCAAGGAGATATTCGTCTCCCAGCCCCAGCATGTCGCCCATTATAATCGCGACTGGAAAAAACAGGAATCTCCGCCGCCGGCATTGAAAAACGGCATGATTGAACTGCCGGAAGGCGTTAAAATAACTCCCCAGCCCGACTGGCTATCTTTACAACGAAGCATTGAAAAGAAAAAACAGGAGGCACAAAGAATGGAACTTGAAATTAAGTCCCGAAGACGTCCCTGGATTTACAACGATGAGGTTACCAGCTATTTCAAGAAGCAAACCGCCGAACGGAATCAGGAAAGGCAGGCTAGAGCCGAAAGAGAAAAGTCTACCCGGGAAGGCATATATTACAACAGCCATGCCTGGACCGACTACAAGCAGGCGAGCCTTAAGGCAGCCATGCTCGAGGCGGAAAGACTAAGCGACCACGGCGAAGAAATCACGCCTGAACCGCGCGAGTTCGAATATGACCGCCGCCCCGGTTCCGCTGGTACGGATGTAATGCGCTTTGCGAAAATAAGCTACAAATCCAAGTAAACACTGTATAAGCTGGAAGTTTGCAGAGGTCTTTACAGATTCTTTAGTAGAAATCTTGTGTAGGATTTTGTATAAAAAATGGCGTCCCTGGAGGGACTCGAACCCACGACCTACTGCTTAGAAGGCAGCCGCTCTATCCAGCTGAGCTACAGGGACGTAATTACACTCAAATTTAACACGAATTACGACGGGTGGTCAATACATGGCGTTTATTCGGCTTGCTTCTTTTTATCCGCCCGCAGGTGCCTGATGTGCCGCCAGACGTATAGCCCGATGAGGATTACAATGACCGCTGCAATGATAGGGTCGAAGGGCCGCATCGCGCTGCGCAGCGTCTCCCAATGTTCCCCTAAAAGATAACCGCCATAAGCCAGCCCGGTGCTCCAGATGAAAGACCCCACGAAGGTAAATATGTTGAATTTCCAGATATTCATTTTAGCGATACCCGCCGGCAGGCTGATATAGGTGCGGATGAGGGGTAAAAGACGTCCGATGAAGACTGTCCAGCTGCCGCGCTTGGTGAACCAGCGGTCCGCCGTATCTAAATCGTGTTGTGAGATTAAGACGTACTTGCCGTACTTATTGAGGAAAGGCCTCCCCAGCCACTTTCCTACGTAATATGCTACATCGGACCCTATAGTGTTGCCAACCGCCCCCATCAGCCCCGCCACAAAAACAAACCAGACGGATAATCCTTGGTCACTAATCAGCATCCACCCCGCCAATGGCATAATAAGTTCACTAGGAAAAGGTACTAGAGCACTCTCCACCACCATAAAGAGCATTACGCCCGTCCATCCGACAGACAAATAGAACGGTTTTATTATATCGATGATAAGCCAATGTTCTACTCCCGTCACGTTGAGAGTGTAGCAAATACGCCTTTATAGCGTCAAGATGATTGCTTGACAATGATTCGTTGCCGTTGTTACTATTTAATTGGGTGTTTCCCCCAAAAACCATGCCAAAATTACTGGATACCATCAAAAATCCCGCCGATTTAAAAAAACTCACACCGGCCGAACTCGAACGACTGGCTGCCGAACTTAGACAGGAAATCATCACAACGGTAACTGCCAACGGCGGCCATTTAGCCTCAAACCTCGGTGTGGTGGAGCTTACTATTGCCATTCATCGCATTTTCAATAGCCCCAAGGACAAAATCATCTGGGACGTGGGGCACCAGAGCTATCCGCATAAGTTATTAACCGGGCGGAATAAGCAATTCAAAACTTTACGGCAGTACGGCGGCATCTCTGGTTTTACCTCGCGGGAAGAAAGCAAGCACGACCCCTTCGGCGCCGGCCATGCCAGCACCTCCATCTCCGCCGCTTTAGGTATGGCTACTGCCCGGGATTTGGCTAAGGACAAATACAACGTGGTGGCGGTCATCGGCGACGGCGCAATTACCGCCGGCATGGCCTACGAGGCTTTGAACCATGCCGGGCACCTTGATAAACCCCTTATAGTTATCCTCAATGATAATGGTATGTCCATTTCCCCAACCGTGGGCGCTATCGCCAGGACGATGAATAAAGTCAGGCTTGACCGGCGCGTACAAACTGCTGAAAGACGCAGCAAGAAAATCATCACCTCGCTTCCTTTCGGAAAAAGCGCCTGGTACTGGGGGCGTGAAGTGGTTGAGCGCATTAAGAGCTTCTTCATGCCCACTCCCATCTGGGAAGCCCTTGGTTTTACCTATGTCGGCCCGGTGGACGGTCATAATATTCAACAGATAGAGAGTGTTTTAAAGCAGGTTAAAGAGCAGAGCCATAAACCTACGCTGGTTCATGTGATTACCACCAAAGGCAAAGGTCTTTCCGAGGCGGAAGAAAACGCTGTATATTTTCATGGCGTATCCGCCAAGAACTCCGGTAAGAGTAAAGCCCCAACTTATAGTGAAATATTCGCCCAGACGATGATTATATTGGCGCGTAAAGAGCCTAAGCTGGTGGTTATCACCCCCGCTATGCCGGAAGGTAATTGTCTAAATGAGATGGCCATTAAATACCCCAACCGCGTCTTTGACGTCGGCATCTGCGAACAGCATGCCGTTACCTTTGCCGCCGGTCTGGCGACGCAGGGCTACCTGCCGGTAGTGGCGATTTATTCTACGTTTTTACAGCGCGCCTTCGACCAGATAATTCACGACGTTTGCCTCCAGAACCTGCCGGTGGTCTTTGCCATTGACCGCGGCGGCATCGTCGGCGATGACGGAAAAACTCACCAGGGCACGTTCGATATCTCCTACCTCACCCTTATTCCCAATATGATTGTCGCCTCACCCAAAGACGAAAATGAACTGCAGCACTTGCTTTACACCGCCACCAAAGCTAAACGCCCTATGGCAGTGCGCTACCCTCGCAGTCACGGCCTGGGCGTTGAAATGGATACCGTTTTACATGAAATTCCCATCGGCAAAGGAGAAATCCTCCGCGACGGTAAAGACGTGGCGATTCTCACTTTAGGTTCCTCCGTAGCCCCTTCTTTAGAAGCGGCAGATATTCTTGCTAAGGAAGGAATTAAAGCAACCGTGGTTAACGCACGCTTCGCCAAACCGCTGGACAAAAAACTCATCACCAACCTTGCCGGACGCATTAAAAACTTCGTCACTGTTGAAGAAAATGTGCTTTCCGGCGGCTTTGGCAGTGGTGTTAATAAGCTAATACAGGAATTTTCCAAGAAAGGCGTCGTCATCAATAACATCGCCATCCCGGATGAATTTGTGGAGCATGGAGCACAGTCTATCCTGCGTGCTAAATACGGCATCGACGCTAAAGGCATCGCCCGGCAGGTAAGAAAGTTCTTAAAAACCAAAAACTAACTCGCTAGGGCAAAGAAAGTTAGTTTACGCTTGATACGTTAATTCATAATCGTTATAATAACACAGAAGGTTAAGCGCCGCCTTTGCTGTAGTGGTGGTGAGTATCAGGTTTGCCGGGTCGGCGCCTGATATTTTTTTGGAGTTCGCCGTGAATAAAATGACTGTCAGGGATATTGATGTTGCCGGTAAGCGGGTTTTGGTCCGCGTTGACTTTAACGTTCCGCTGGACGTAAATACCGGCGCCATTACCGATGACAGACGTATCCGCGCCGCTTTACCGACTATCAACTATCTCCTGGAACGTAATGCCAAAGTAATCTTACTCTCGCACTTCGGCCGCCCCAAGGGAAAAGTGGTTGAAGATATGCGGTTAACCCCGGTTGCCAGGCGCCTTAGTGAGATTCTGGGCAAGCCTGTTGCCACGACCAGGGATTGTGTAGGTCAGGAGGTGGAAAACGCCGTAGCGGCGCTTAAGGGCGGCGACGTGCTGCTTTTAGAAAATTTACGCTTCCACGCGGAGGAAGAAAAGGGTGATGATGCCTTCGCTAAAGCGTTAGCTAGCCTCGGCGACGTGTATGTCAACGACGCATTCGGTACCTCCCACCGCGCCCACGCCTCGATATCCGGTATCGCCAGGTACCTGCCGGCTGTGGCAGGTTTTCTATTAGAAAAAGAGATTAACACCCTCGGCGGGCTTTTAGAAAACCCCAACCACCCCTTTACCGCTCTTTTCGGTGGTGCCAAAGTCAGCGATAAGGTTGCTTTACTGAAAAACATCATGGGCAAGGTAAATACCATCCTCATTGGTGGCGGTATGGCAGCGACGTTTCTTAGAGCAAAAGGGTACAGCGTCGGCGCTTCAGCTGTTGAGGACGATATCATTAATATCGCCAATGACTTAATAAAAGACGCTTTAAAAAATAAAGTGAATTTGGTATTGCCTGTGGACGTCGTTGTTGCGGCCAAACCCGACGGCAGCGCTAAAGGACAAATCGTAAGTGTGGACAAAATTCCACTTGGCCAGATGATACTGGATATCGGCCCCGGGACAATTACTGCATTTGAAAACGAACTCAAAAGGAGTAAAACCGTCTTCTGGAACGGCACGATGGGCATCGCCGAAATACCACAATTTGCTGTAGGGACGAACACATTGGCGAAGCTGTTGGCTACCTTAAAAGCGAAGACCGTAATTGGCGGCGGCTCCACCGCCGAAACTATTGCTAAACTCGGTTTAACGGACAAAATTACCTTCGTTTCTACCGGC
This sequence comes from Dehalococcoidales bacterium, assembly GCA_028714335.1. Lineage (GTDB taxonomy): Bacteria > Chloroflexota > Dehalococcoidia > Dehalococcoidales > RBG-16-60-22 > RBG-13-51-18. The sequence continues at coordinate 26,152 of JAQTMM010000006.1, read as the reverse complement.
GGCGGCGCGTCTCTGGAATTCCTCGGCGGCGACCAATTGCCCGGTGTAGTTGCATTACGTGATAAAATATAAGCATTAACGCAGATGGACTTAAACTTAATTAAAGAAATAGCCATTTCCTCGCCGGAAAAGATTGTCATGCTGGTGCTGGACGGATTGGGCGGCTTGCCCGATCCTAAGACCGGCAAGACCGAACTGGAAACTGCCCGTATTCCCCACCTCGATACTATTGCCAAACATGGCATCTGCAGCATGGCCGACCCCATTGCCCCGGGCATTACCCCCGGCAGCGGTCCCGGCCACCTGGCGCTTTTCGGTTACGACCCCATCGCCAACCTGGTAGGGCGGGGCGCTTTAGAAGCTGTGGGCATTGATATTGAGTTCGGCCCTGACGATATGACGGCACGCGGTAACTTCTGCACGGTTGATGATAAAGGCATTATCACCGACCGCCGGGCAGGACGTATCTCTACGGAAAAGTGCACCGAACTGTGTAAATTGCTCGACGGCATTAAGGTGAATGGAGTTGACATAAAGACATATCCGGTCAGAGAACACCGTTTCGTGGTGGTCTTTAGCGGTAAGAACCTGCACACCGAACTCACCGAATCAGACCCATCGCAGACCGGCTTGGCTCCGTTAGAGGTAAAGGCGGAAGCAACTATTGCTAGACAAACAGCACCCATAATTAACGAATTTATCGCTAAAGCTAAAGCAGTTTTAGCCCACCATCACCCCGCCAACATGATATTGCTGCGCGGTTTTGCAAAAAAACCAAAACTCCCAACGATGCAGGAAATTTACAAACTCAATCCTCTGGCGATAGCCGTTTATCCTATGTATCGCGGCTTAGCGAGATTGATAGGAATGCAAGTAGCTGACGCCGGAACAACACTGGAAGACGAGATAAAGACCCTAAAAGACAATTATAATAAATACGACTTTTTCTTCTTTCATGTTAAGTGGACGGACACTGCCGGCGAGGACGGCGCTTTCGATAGAAAAGTAAAGATTTTAGAGCAGGTTGACGCCGCTTTACCCGCAATAACGTCACTCAAGCCGGACGTGCTGGTCGTCACCGGCGACCATTCAACGCCGGCGGTTTACGGCGGCCATAGCTGGCATACAGTGCCTGTTGTTATCTGCGGTCAATTCTGCCGCCCCGATGCCGTTAAGGAATTTTCTGAACCGGCTTTCCTGGCGGGTGGGCTGGGCAGAATACACAGCACGGATATTATGCCCCTGGCACTGGCTAATGCCCGTAAGCTAACAAAATTTGGAGCTTAGGAGTTAAGAAATGTCGCGTATGCCTTTAATCGCCGGCAACTGGAAGATGAACACTACAGTCAAAGAAGCCGTCGATCTAGTCAAGAAAATGCAGGGACGCCTGAACAGAATACAGGATGTCGAAAAAGTCGTATGCCCCCCGTTTGTTTCTTTAGCCTCCGTCCATGCCGTACTTAAAGGTGACGGTATTCAACTGGGCGCCCAGGACGTATTTTACGAAGAAAAAGGCGCTTATACCGGAGAAATTTCTCCCGCTATGCTGACCGACTACTGCGAATATGTAATTATAGGCCACTCCGAGCGGCGCCAGGTCCTCGGTGAAACCGATGAAATTATCAATAAGAAAATACGGGCGGCTATTGATGTAGGACTAAGGCCTATCCTCTGTATTGGTGAAACCGCCGAGGAAAACGAGACCGGAAAAACGCAGGACATTTTAGGCAGCCAGATTTTCGCCTGCTCCGATAAACTTTATTTTCTTAGCGGCATGGTTATTGCTTACGAGCCGATATGGGCTATCGGCACCGGTAAATCCGCTACTGGCAACGACGCCAATAAAACCATCAAGTTTATCCGCGAATTTATCACCCGTGTCCACGGCAATGACATCGCCGATAACATCCGTATTCTTTACGGAGGCAGCGTTAACGCCACCAACATCAGTGAATTCATGAGCCAGCCGGAAATTGACGGCGCTTTAGTGGGCGGCGCCAGCCTGCAGGCTGATGACTTCGTTAGCATCGTTAAACAGGCTTCGGAGGCTAAACGCACATAACGGAAATGAAGCGAATTATCGCTATCGTTGGTCCGACAGGTATCGGTAAAAGCCGCCTGGCCCTGCATCTGGCGCCTATCTTTCAGGGTGAAATTGTCAGCGCGGACAGCCGCCAGGTCTACCGCTATATGGACATCGGCACCGCTAAGCCCACTGCTGAAGAGCTTAAATCCGTTCCTCATCATTTAATCGATATCGTTGACCCCGACGATGACTTTAATTTGGCTGCTTTTCAGGAATTAGCCAGTCAAGCGATAACTGATATTCATAAGCGCAACAAACTGCCGTTCCTTGTTGGAGGCACCGGTCTATACGTAAAAGCGGTGCTGGAGGGCTGGCAAGTCCCCAGGGTTTCACCCGACGTAATTTTTCGGTATAATAAAGTTAAAGGAGTTGGTGAAGGTAATGTTGACGAGTTATATCAAGAGTTGCTTGTTGCCGACCCCGATGCGGCAGCTAAAATTGATCGCCGCAATGTGCGCCGTGTGATTCGCGCGCTGGAAGTGCATGCTAAGTCAGGGCGGGCATCTTCCCGGCGCGAGCGTAAAATACCTCCCCCCTTTACCCCCCTCATTATCGGCTTAACCGCCCCGAGGTCATCGCTTTACAATATCGTTGACCGGCGGGTGGATTCAATGATTGAGCGGGGACTCGTTAAAGAGGTGGAAAATCTGCTCCAGAGGGGTTATGATTTCACTTTACCCTCGATGTCCGGCATCGGTTACCAGCAAATCGGGCAGTATTTATCAGGCGAATTAACTCTCGAAGCCGCGGTCTCAAAAATTAAGACGGAAACTCACCGCTTTATCCGTCATCAGTATGCCTGGTTCCGGCTTAGCGACGAGAAAATACGTTGGTTTGATGTCGAACAAACAAACGATTTAGAAATAGAAAAGACTCTTCAAGAGTTTTTAAACGAATAACAGAATGACTGGAGTGATAAAGTAAAATACATGGAATTTACCAAGATGCATGGCGCCGGCAACGATTTTGTCATGGTTGACGGGCGCAATATGGAGCGTGACTGGTCGCAGCTGGCGATGATTGTTTTGGACCGTCATTTCGGCATTGGCGCTGATAGCTTGATTGTGCTGATGCCTTCGCAAAAGGCAGACTTCGGCATGCGTACCTGGGACGCTGACGGCTCGGAGGCGGAAACCTGCGGTAACGGTATCCGCTGTCTGGCAAGGTACGTTCTGGTTAAAGGTTTAGCTAAGTCTGATATTCAGGAAATGACCATTGAAACTGTGGCTACGGTTAATAAAATAAAGCTGGAAAGAAAAGACGGCAAGGTCGTTAAGTTCTCGGTGAATATGGGCAAGCCCCGTTTTGCCCCCGAACAGATACCGGTTGATACCAGCGCCGGGCAGGGTAGGGTAGTTGACATAAATAACATGATAGCCTACACCGATAACGTCGGCGGTCTGGAAATGACGTTGAATCTTGTGTCCATGGGCAATCCCCACGCCGTTTTTTTCATCAAAACGCCGGTAAAAGACTTTCCGATGGATAAAATGGGCCCGCTGGTAGAACACTTGTCAATCTTTCCCCAGCGTGTTAACTTTGAAGTAGCGCGAGTGCTGGATAAGAATCACATCGAGGCTAGAGTATGGGAACGCGGCGTCGGTGAAACTCTGGCCTGTGGCTCCGGCACGTGTGCCATAACCATTGCCTCAAAGTTAAACGGGTATACAGAATCTAAGGTTGATGTTACCTTGCCCGGCGGTGTGCTAAACGCCGAATGGAACGGCAATGGAGAAATAGTTTTAGGCGGCCCGGCCGTAACGGTTTATGAGGGTGTTTGGCCAGATTGAGGTATTTTTATGAAGACAGCCAGGCGTATCGAGGCTTTAAAGCCATATCTGTTTGTAGAAATTAATAAGAAAATAGCGGAAAAAAGAGCCCGGGGCGAAGAAGTTATCAGCTTTGCCATCGGCGACCCTGATATTCCCACCCCGCCGCATGTCATTAAAAAGCTTTGCGAGACCGCCCAGGACCCCGCTAATCACCGCTATCCGGAATCCGAGGGTCTGCCGGAACTGCACGTTGCCATTGCCGATTGGTACAAGAAGCGCTTCGACGTTACCCTTGACCCGACTACCGAGGTTTTACCGCTCATCGGTTCCAAGGAGGGCATCGGACATATCGCTTTTTGTTTTATTGATAGCGGCAACATCGCGCTGGTGCCTGATCCCGCATATCCCGTTTACGCTATCGGCACGCAATTGGCGGGAGGAAGGCCTTACTATATGCCGTTAACGGAGGAAAATAACTTCCTCCCGGACCTCAAAAACATTAAGGACTTTATCCTCAAGGATACGCGGATACTCTGGCTGAACTATCCCAATAATCCCACCGGTGCTGTTGCCGGGCTGGACTTTTTCCAGCAGGCTGTAGAATTCGCTAAACAGCACGACATCCTCGTCTGCCACGACGGCCCTTATTCCGAGGTCGCTTACGATAACTACGTGCCCAACAGCTTTATGCAGACCGATGGCGCCAAGGATATCGGCATCGAGTTTCATTCGCTTTCTAAGACCTACAATATGACCGGCTGGCGTATCGGTATGGCAGTCGGCAACGCCGAGGCCATCAAGGCTTTAAGAACGATTAAGTCGAACCTGGATTCTGGTATTCCACAGGCTATCCAGTACATGGCTATCGAGGCTTTAAACGGCCCGCAGGACAGCATTTCGGAACATAACGTTATCTACCAGCGCCGCCGCGACCTTATTATAGAGGTGCTGGAAAAAATTGGGGTGAAAGCGATACCACCCAAGGCCAGCCTCTATATCTGGGCGAAGGTCCCGGATGGCTATAATTCGGTAGAATTCACCGCCGACTTGCTGGACCAGGTGAGTGTTGCCGTTACGCCGGGCATCGGTTACGGCCCCAGCGGCGAGGGCTACGTGAGACTTTCATTGACCATCCCGGACGTGTCTTTAGTCAAAGGATTATCGCGTCTTTCCGGGTGGCGCAATACCCGCCGCCTTACCCCTAAAAGATAATCATCTCACAGGAGTAAATCATACCTAAAAATATCATCGTCACCAGGCCCGCGCCGGAAAAAGCGCTATTATTAGCCGTGTCCGGCAAGGGCAGCCATGAAAGGCAAACAGCTTTGGACTCTCTGGAGGAGTTGGCTTTATTGACAGCCTCCGCCGGAGCAATCGTCGTTGATAAAATCGTCCAGCAGCTGCCCACGCCTTCCCACGATTATTACGTCGGCAGGGGCAAGATTCAGGACCTTTTAGCTTTAAAGGATAAAAAAGGCTTTTCCGTCCTCATCCTCGACGACGAACTGACGCCTAAACAGCAGGAAAACCTGGAAAAAGCTCTGGACGTTAAGGTCATTGACCGCGTGGCGCTGATTCTGGATATCTTCGCCAAACGCGCCAGGACGCACGAGGGGCGCCTTCAGGTGGAGTTAGCCCAGCACCAATACCTTTTACCCCGTCTGGCAGGCCAGTGGAGCCATCTGGAGAGGCTGGGTGGCGGCATCGGCACCCGCGGCCCCGGCGAATCACAGCTGGAGACGGATAGACGCCTTATTCGGCGTAAAATCCAGCGTTTAGAAGAGCAAAACGCCGAAATCAGCCGCCGGCGCGCGCTTTACCGCCAGCAAAGGCAGCGCAGCCGTGTCCCCGTAGTCGCTTTAGTCGGCTATACCAACGCCGGTAAAAGCACGCTGCTTAATTCTCTGTGCAAGACTAATATCCTGGCCGACGATAGGCTCTTCGCCACTTTAGATCCCACCACCCGCCGCCTTAATTTGCCCGATAACAGCACCGTTTTACTCTCCGATACGGTCGGTTTTATCCGTAAACTCCCACCAACCATCGTTCACGCCTTCCGCGCCACGCTGGAGGAGCTTTCTGAAGCTGATTTGTTACTGCATGTCGTGGACGTTTCATCGCCGGAAGCGCCGGAACAGTGCCAGGCAGTGGAGAAAATCCTCGCTGATTTAGAGCTGACGAACAAAAAGCGCGTTACCGTGCTGAATAAAATCGATTGCCTTTTCCCCGATGAGCCGCTGCCCGGCGGCGAGGGCTTAGAAAGCGTTATTGCCACCCTTGGCATCGCCCCGGACGATAGCACGGTGATTATTTCCGCGTCCAAAGGCTGGGGTTTGCCTAGGCTTTTAAACGTGATTTCAGGTTCACTGAAAGCTGCCATTACTGCATAGGCTGGAATACAGGGGCAGGTAACTTAACATAACTATATGGACATAGGCTTAATACTGGCTCTTGTCAGTGCCGTATTCTTCGCTGTAGGCATTGTCCTCGTCAGGAAGACGGCTGGCGAGGCTGGAGAAGCCTTTACCGTCACCTCAATCAGTATTTTCACGGGTATTCCTTTGTTTGCTGTCGTCATCTCCATTGTCGGTGATTGGCAACTTCTCGCCGCAATATCCATTAAAGCGTTAGGGATGCTGGCGGCGGTAGGGATTATCCATTTCATCATCGGGCGGTCCCTGGCTTACGATGCCTTTCGCTATATAGGGGCTAACCGTTCTATGCCGATTACCCAGACCTGTCCCATTATTACCATCGTTTTAAGCTGGATTTTCCTCGGTGAGACCCTGACGTTTTATGTGGCTTTTGGCGCTTTACTGATGATGTCCGGCGTGATTCTGATTACCCAGCACAAAACTCATGAATCCGGCGGCAAGAAAAAACTCACCGCCGACGAGGTTAAGGGCATTATATTCTCTCTAGTCGCCGCGGTCTGCTGGGGCGTTACCCCGATTTTGATTAAGCCTGCCGTCCAGGAGGCGGGGTCCGCCATAGTTGGCAACTTTATAGCGTATTCTGCGGCGGCACTGGGGTTTTTAGTCTGGCTTTTAATCAGCAAGAAGCAGCGTATTCATTTTAAACGGCTTTCTTTCAAAAAGAACATACTGCTTATGATAATATCCGGTCTTTTCACCGCCGGCGGCCAGATTCTTTACTTTGCCGCTTTAGGCAGGAGCCCGGCCAACCTTGTAGCGCCTCTGGTCAGCATTGAGATTGTGTTTATCTTCCTGCTGTCTTTCTTCATTAACCGCCGCATTGAGGTTTTTACCTGGAAGGTAGCTTTAGGTATGGCGGCGGCCGTAGCCGGTACGTTCCTGCTCTTTCGCTAAAGCCTCACGGGCTGTAATCAAAATCTGTTAGCTTTCATATTTGCATAAAAGCAAAATTTCATTGAAAGCCATATGTTTAAGAGTATAATGGGGGTATGGATATAGGACAATGGATAAAGGATTGGGCAACGCCTTTAGGTGCTGGCGCTACATTAGTTGCTGTTATCGTTGCATTGTGGATCGGTTTAAAATCTATTAGTCAAACTAAGAACATTCAGAAAAAAGAGCGAATTGAGAGAATGTTAAATGAAATTCTTGATTGGTTAAGAAGAATAGAAATACAACTATTTCCTTATGACACAAAAACTACTAAAGAAATGCTAGAAGAATCAACTTTAGGTAAAAGAACTGGGCTCGATATGGAATCCATGATTATACTGTCACATTCAGATGAAAATAGTCTTAATCTAAATTTACTATTTCAAGCTAATAGAGACTGTAATTATATGATAAAAATGGCATTAAAAATTGATATTCGCTTGTATAAAATGTTAACAAAATTAAATCTTCTTTTATCTGATAGACCTAAATTAATGCTTGATACAAATCAAGAACGATTAAACATTGTACTTAATAGTGTAAAAATGTTTAAAGAATTGGAAAGGGCAGTGTCACAAGGCCAAGACCATATAAAAAATTTTGAATCATCAGAAAATAAGTCGTCTGATATTGTGAAACTGAATAAAAACTACAATGATATCCATAAGTGTATCAATAAAGCAATTGATAAGTTGATTGAAATTAAATCAAGTCTGTAAAGCTCTTCATCTTATTATGTCACCCATCAAAAGCTATAAATCATTTGGGGCGCACAATATATGTTATGTCGTGTAGTGTTCGTAGAGAAGGATAATTGACATAATAACATAGGGTTTCGGTTAAGTTGGGTTTTTCGTGTGTATTTAGCTTCGTTTTCGTTGCATCGTCGCCACGTGAATCGTCAGCCAGATTTCAAATAAAAACAATCCTAACGTTCCCAGCAGCGTCGTTATCGGAAATAACCACCACCAGTTTCCCAACCGCTTCTTCTGCCGGGCCAGCATCGCGCTGATAGTCTCGCTGGTTTTAAAACCCATAAACCATAATAGCTTTTGATATATCGTGCCCATGCAAAATTCTCGTCCATCTTATTATAGAACCATGGGGCAATACGATTATGTCGTCAGATTTTGATTACAGGGCTTCATTTGAAAATCTGTGGAGTTAATGGTGGGCTCGCCAGGGTTCGAACCTGGGACCAAACGGTTATGAGCCGTCCGCTCTGCCGCTGAGCTACGAGCCCGCTTGCTTTTATCCGCCGCCCCGCCACAACTAATATTTTAACTTTTTGACCTCTTAATATCAAGCAACAACGTTTGAATTACTTTACGATTAATTGTAATATAAAATGTATGGTTGACTGGGAAGTTACCGCTACCACAATTTATTGTGAAGATGTTGACGATGAAGTAACAATTATCGTTAACGGCGATGGCACGGCTAAATGCACCGGCGTACAGAAGTACACTAAACCCACCAAAGAGACATCTGAAGAAATCAAGAAGAAGAACAAGCAGAAAGGCGTTACAATATTATGTAAAGAAGCCTCCTGCTCCAAATTACCACAATACCGCGACGAATTGATGAAAAAGAAATGACGACGACTAAGAAAACTGCCCCCAAAAAGAAGGCCGTCAAGAAGACCAGGATCAAGATAAGCCACCTTTCGCTGACCTTTGGCGGCGTAAAGTCCCTGGTTAATATTAACGTTGATGTCCATGATAAAGAGATTCTGGCGATTATCGGGCCCAACGGCGCCGGCAAGACCTGCCTCTTAAATTGTATCAACGGTTTCTATAAGCCCCAGCAAGGCGAAATCACATTTGACGGCAAGCGCATTACCCGCATCCGCCCCGATAAAGCCGCCCAACTGGGCCTCGCCCGCACCTTCCAGAACATTGAGCTATACACCGGCTTGAGCACGCTGGATAACATTCTGGCCGCCCGCCATGTTCTGATGAAGCAGAATCCCATCACCTCCGCCCTCTACTTTGGTTGGGCGCATAAAGAGGAAATTGAACACCGCAAGACCGTGGAAGACATTATCGACTTCCTGGAAATCGAGCCTATCCGCAAGCAGACCGTCGGCGTCCTGCCTTACGGTATGCGCAAACGCGTTGAACTGGGGCGCGCTTTAGCCCTGGAGCCTAAGGTTCTCCTGCTGGACGAGCCGATGGCCGGCATGAACCTTGAGGAAAAAGAAGACATCGCCCGCTTTATTATTGATATCTTTGAGGGTCAGGGCGTCACCTACCCGGATACGCCGGTATTACGTGACGGTGTTTCCTGCATCGTTCTCGTGGAGCATGATATGGGCGTGGTCATGGACATCGCCGACCGCATTATTGTGCTGGACTTTGGCAAGAAGATTGCCGAGGGCACGCCGGAAGAAATCAAGAATAATCCTAAGGTTATTGCCGCCTATTTGGGCGAAGAAAAAGGCTAACCTCTACTCCCACTTCCGCTCATCTTTAATCCCCTCCGCCTTTTCCCCGATTGTACCCGGGCTGACGTATTCAAAGTGGTCTATCTTAATGCGGCAGATATCCTGAAATTTACTATTTATGTCAACTGCTAGCCTATTCTGGTCAACAGTCTTATCTTTCAGCTCGCACTTAAGCGTCATCTCGTCGCGGTGTTCTTTACGCCAGACGATTAGCTGGTATTTATCTATCTGTGGGAAGCCTTTTATAGCCTGCTCCGCCTGTTTTGCTACGATGAACATTCCCCGCACCTTAACCGCGTCCCCTGCCCTACCGACGATGCCCATGATACGATACGCTGTACGGCCGCATTTACACGGTTCCGCCTCGTAAGACGATAAATCACCCGTCCCAAAGCGTATCAAGCCCCAATTTGGATTGTGGAGCTGCGTAGTGACTATCTCCCCCACTTCTCCGGGTCCTAACTGCTTCCCTGTTTCCGGGTCCACTATTTCGGTGACATATTCGTCCATCAGGTGCATACCGTTCTTCTCTTTACATTCATAGGCTATAGCGCCGCCCGGCTCCGTTACCGCGTAAGTCTGGTAGGTGTCTATATCGTAATCTTCTTCAAAAGTCTTCCGCAGTGATGGCGCCAGCATCTCACCGGTAAACCATGCTCGCTTTATGTCAAGTTCTTTCTTGATGTTATGCCCCATTTCTTCGGCGCGTTTGATAATCGTATTAAGAAAGCTGGGTGTCCCCACGAACCCAGTAACCTTGAGTTCCTTCATTATCTGTATCTGCAGGTCGGTATTCCCAGTCCCTGCCACCACTACCGTCGCCCCGCAGTCCTTGATGGCTTCGTGAAACAAAATACCCGCTGGCGACATATGATAAGTAAACGTGTTAATAACGACGTCGCCCTTCCGGAATCCCGCCGCCCAGAACGCTTTCGCAAACCACTTGCAGGTAGAAGGCTGAATCTCGTATATCGGACCCGGGGAGATGAATATCCGCTCCACATCCTCTTTAGCCGACCCCAACACGCCCCCATAAGGCAAATCGGCTTTCTGCATCTCCAGCAGGTCCGTCTTGCGGATAATCGGTAGTTTCTCCAAGTCTTTGGTAGTCTTAATGTCACCGGGCTTTACGCCGGCTTTATCAAATGATTTTTTTACGGCAGGAGAATGCTGGTAAGCGTACGCGACCTGTTCCCGCAGCGCTTTATCGAGGTGTTGCTGGCGCTTTGCCTGCGGCATTGTTTCCAGTTTATCGTAATACTCGCCTACAGCCATCTCTTTCTCCTCTTATAATGTTTCACATCGCGGTAGCTTTTCTTGGTGCCTACCGTAGAAAGACCCATGTAAAATTCTTTGACGTCCTCGTTGTTTTTCAAAAAGTCGGCAGAGCCGTCCAGCACGATGCGCCCGTTCTCCATGACGTATCCGTAGTTGGCTATGCTTAAGGCGATGCGGACGTTCTGCTCCACCAATAGTACGGACGTCTTGCTCTCGGTATTGAACCGCTTGATGATATTATATATTTCCTCGACGAGTAATGGCGCCAGCCCCAGGGACGGCTCATCGAGCATCATGAGTTTGGGTCGTGCCATCATTGCCCGTCCGATGACCAGCATCTGCTGCTCGCCGCCGGAAAGATAACCTGCCGTGTTGCGTTTTAGCTCCTTTAACCGCGGGAAGTAATCGTAAACCATATCCAGGTCGGTCTTAACACTACCGCGGCTGTGGCGGTTATGCGCCCCCACCAGCAGGTTTTCCTCGGTGGTCAGGTGCTCGAAGACATGCCGCCCTTCCAGCGCCTGGATAATTCCAAGTTTGCCTATGTATTCGGCGTTTTTCCTATCTATTCTATCGTTGTTCCACTCGATGGTGCCGTCGGTTACTTCGCCCTCTTCTATATGCAGCAGCCCCGATATCGCCTTAAGGGTGGTGCTTTTCCCCGCTCCGTTCGCCCCCAGTAAAGCGATAATCGCACCGTCTTCTACTGCCAGCGATACGCCGTGCAGCACCCTGATGACGTTGAGATAGGTGACTTCTATGTTGTTCAGTTTTAGCATTGCTTTTAACCTTTTTACTATAACACAAAGTTAATCAGAGCGAAGTGAAGAATCCGTAATCTTTTACCCTGAAGGAAGACGGATTCTCCACCTCACTCATCAAGAGGGATAATGCTATTTTGTTTAGTTGCCGAACCAGTCGTAGTCTTCGTATTTGATTAGCGGAGCTTCAACCCAGCCGGTAATGGCGGTAATGACTCCGTTAGTCACACGGTTGATACGCAGTGATTTGCCCAGTCGGTTGTCGCCAGCGACGTAGTTGACCGGACTCTGCAGTCCGCCCACATCGTAGCCGTCTAACCCCTGGAAGCCGTATTGTTCAATAGCAGCCCAGGACTCGGCATCACCCTTGGCTAGCACGTCGTAGCCGACGGCATCCAGAGTCTTCCGGAGAATCTCGGCAATAATCAGGCTCTGCGCCCAGGCGGCGATGTAGTCGCCGTTGTTGACATCGTTAGGATGCAGATTCTGCGCATATTCCTTCATCTTGACTACAGCCGGAGCGTCTTCGTCCCAGCTGACGATGGTCGGGAACACGCCATAAACGCCTTCGATGATGTCCGCGCCGCCGAGGTCAACCAGTGCCTTGGTCATCGCGGCATGGCAGACGCCGATGGTTACATTGGGATAAAGACCGATGTTTTTGGCTTCTTTGATGATAATCGACGTCGGCTGTGGTGTGGACGAGATGTAGATGACGTCGGGATTCATCGCACTAACACGGGTCAACGATTCCATTTCCGAGATAGTGGTGGCAGCGTGCTCTTCCATAGCGATGATTTCTATGCCCATAGCATCGGCCATTGCCATAGCGGCGTTCTTGGCGCCGGCGCCGGTGGAGTTGTTAAGCAGCATTAATGCCATCTTGGGTTTGCCGGTGCCTTGCCAGATGTTATCCAGGTAATACTGAGCAAAAGCTGTCCAGTCATCGCCGTAGTCCGGCATCTGGCCGTAGATGTGCTGTGGCGGATGGTAGTTGCTGGGAGAAGAATAGCATACCAAACCGGGGAAACCGGCGCGGTTGGCTATTTCCTGGACCCAGCTCATTTCTGCCGAAGCTGATGTCGTGAAAAAGAGACAGCCCTGGTCCATGAACTGGTTGATGTTCGTCACTGCCTGGTCGGCTTTATACTGGCTGTCCAGATTGATAGCTTCAATCTGGTAGCCGTTGATGCCACCAAGCTCAGTGTTGATATACGCGATGCAGTCCATGTTAGCGTCACGTAGAGGTACGCCTTTTTCTGCGGCAATGCCGGTTGTGGGCGTCATGATGCCTACCTTGAGTGTTTTGCCGGCAGTGTCTTCACCGCCGCCGCAAGCGCTTAAGAAAGGTAAGGCAACCACTAATAACGCCACACAGATGATACTATTAATTATCAGCAGTTTTTTATTTTTCATCGTTCCTCCCATAAACATTTATTACTTGCCGATGATAATTCCTAAACATCGTTACATCTTCCCTTCCTCCTTAACCTAATATGAAAACGGCCACAAACGGTATGCGGCTTTAAATAAATTCCAGCGGTGTGCCAGGCCCCTTGGTTCGAGTATCAGGAACAGCACGATAATCAACCCAAATACAATTGGTGCCAGACCGGTGGCAAAGCCTGCCGGCAGGCTGGTAATGGAGTTTTCCAGCCACGGCACCATATAAATCGGCAGCAGCACCTTTTGGATGATTTTAACCAGCGTTACGCCCAGCATCGGTCCAATCGTTGTGCCTAACCCGCCGATGATTATCATTCCTATATATAAAATAGAATCCGTAAAACTGAACTGCTCTGCATTCAAGTAGTAAGTTGTATGCGCCAGTAACGCCCCGGCTATACCCGCAAAGAAGCAACCGATAAAGAACGCCAGCAGCTTGTAATAATTAACATTAATGCCCATCACCTCAGCGGCAAGGTCGTTATCACGGATAGCTATAAAAGCCCGCCCTACTTTGGTCCTCATCAGGTTCTTGGCAACGAACACCGCCATTAACACAATCACCATCACCAAGTAGAATTGCTTGACGTCGCTGTCAAAGACCAGCCCACCGATGGACGCGTAAGGCACAGAAATACCCTCGAAGCCGCCCGTCAAGCCCCAATGGTTGATAACCCATATAATGATAAATTGTGCGGCAATCGTGGTAATCGCCAGGTAAAACCCCTTCACTCTCACCGACGGCAGACCGAAGATAATGCCCACACAGCCGGCAACCACACCAGCCGCAATTAGCCCGACTAAGAAAGGCATATCGAAGCGGTTGGTTAATATCGCCGAGGTATACGCCCCCACTGCGATGAACCCCGCATGCCCGATGGATAACTGCCCGCAATACCCTACCAGTATGTTGAGACCCAGCGTAGCAATCAGTGTAATACCGATGGTGTTGACCGTATTCAGCCACAGGTGATTAAACGTTAACGGCGGTACGGTAAACAGCAGCACCAGGAATACAATCAGCATCCCCCAGTGCGTCTTGGTGCGGAAGATAGCCATATCCTGCGCGTAATTATAGTTTCTTATGCCGCACGGCAGACTCATGCTATATCCTCTCTATCCTCTTCTCGCCGAATAACCCGAATGGCTTAATCACCATGACGATGATAATGATGATGAATGGTATAACATCTCTGACGCCGCCCCACATATATGGCGTCAGGTAGCCGCCTCCCAGCGTTTCCAGCAAACCGATAATCGGTCCGGCAACCAGCGCACCGACGAATGAATCCAGACCGCCCAAAATGACTACGGAGAAAGCTTTAAGCCCGGTATTCACCAGCCCGTGCGTTATGCCGCCGATGCTGGAAATCAGCACGCCGCCGATGGCCGCCACAACGCATGCCAGCATCCATGACATGGAAAATACCCTGGTTACCGGTATGCCGCAGGCCTGCACCGCCATCTGGTCGTCGGCAGTGGCGCGCATCGCCACGCCCATCCTGTGGAAGCGGAAGAAAAGCGTCAGTAAAACGAATACCGCCAGGCAAATACCGATTACCCAGAGATATTCCTGTGAAATTACCGCCGGCCCGATGTGTACGACTTCCTGAGGGAACAGCGTCGGCAGCGCGTCCACACTCCACGGCCAGATAAATGTAATAACACCTTCGATGAAATAGCCTATCCCCAGCGTTACAGCAATAAGCGATAGTATCGGTTGGGCGATGAGGGGCCGTAACGCGAAACGCTCTATCACCCACCCCAGGCACAGCGCAAAAATAATAACGATGGGTAAAGCGACAATCGGCGGCAGGTTAGCCTGCACCAGCATCGAGTACGTAAACCACGAGGACAGTAAAACTATCTGCCCCAGCGCCAGGTTTGCCACGCTGCTTGATTTCCATATCAGCACAAAGCCCAGCGCAATCAGGGCATAAACCATCCCTACCGATAAGCCTGTGATGACGTACTGTAAAAGCTGGTCCATAACTTAACCTGCTTCTCCTCTAGTGTTTCTGATGTTAATGCCGGTCGTTACTGTGCCTTTGCGCCCGTCGCGGTAAGTCACCGGTGCCTCGACGTTTATCTTATCTTTGCCGCTGTATAAAGCGTCAATCAATTCTTTGTAGCGCTGCTCCATGAACTCGCGCCTCAATTTTCTGGTGCGCGTCAGTTCGGCTTCATCCGGGTCGAACTCTTTATGCAGCAGCACGAATTTCTGCACGCGAGATTGTTCCGGCAGGTAGCCGTTGACGCGGTCTAAATCCTGTTTCACCAAATCCGCAACCTGATTTTTCTGTGAAAGGTCAACGAAGGTCGTATAAGGAATACGGTTGCGCTCCGCCCATTTTCCCACCATCGCAAAGTCTATATTAACGATAGCGGAGACGAAGTCCTTATCTTTTCCCCCGATGACCATGGCGTCTTTAATGTATGGGCTAAACCTCAAACGCCCCTCGATGTACTGCGGCGCGTACTTGGCGCCCGATTTTAAAATACCCATGTGTTCCAGCCGGTCCATGAAAATGATATGCCCCTGTTCATTAAGGTTGACGGCGTCGCCGGTGTGGCACCATCCGTCAATCAGCGTCACCGCCGTTTTTTCTTTATCCTTGTGATAGCCGGTGAACATGCAGTTGCTGGTGACCAGCAGTTCGCCTTCTTTAGTGATTCTTAATGAAGTGCCCAGCGCCGGGCGGCCCACGCTTTCAAACTTGATTTCGCCCTTGCCGTGGGACGATATCAATCCGGCTTCGGTGCTGGCATAGCACTGCCGCAGCTCCACGCCGATGGCGTGAATGAGCCTGAAGGTATCCAGGCTTAACACCGAGCTGCCTGTTACCGCGAACCTTACCTTGCTTAAGCCCAGCCGGTCTTTAAGCGGGCGGAACAGCGCCAGGTAGGCTAAGTAATGTAACGCTTTCCAGAAAAAGTTGGGCGTCTTCCCCTCGAATTTCATATCGGCAATCTTATGTCCTACCGGTAGGAACAGCTTATAAGTCAATCGTTTCAGCCAGTAAGCGTCCAGCATCTTTACCTGTATCTCGCTGACCAGCCCCTCCCACTGCCGCGGCCCGTAGATTACAAAGTTAGGCCCGACTTCTCGCGTGTCTTCGGCGATTGTTTCCGGCTCTTCCGGGAAGTTAAGCATCGCGCCGGTCAGCAGGTGCGGTATGGTGGCAAAATAGCTGTCCCCCACCCACGCCGCCGGGAAGTTGGATATAAGGTTGTCGTTTTCATTCAGTGGATAGCGGTTTACAAATCCCTGGGAGGTGGTTATCAAAGCGCGGTGGGTCAGCATTGCCCCCTTGGGCAAACCTGTCGTGCCGGAGGTGTAGTAGATAAATGCTACGTCGTCGCCCTTGCCGGCGTCCACGTTTTTATCAAATAAGCCGGGATGTTTCTTTTCATATTCTTTACCCAGATTTATCACTTCATCGAAGCTGATGATTATCGGGTCGTCATAATTGCGCAGCCCCTTGGCGTCCCAGTAAATAATTTTCTTGAGGAGCGGCAGTTCGGGTTTAATTTCCAGGAACTTGTCCGTCTGCTCCTGGTCGTTGACAATGGCGAATTTGGCGTCGCTGTGGGTGGCTGTATATTTGACTTCGGAAGGCACAGAATCAACATAGATGCCGGTAGCAACTCCCCCCGCTGCCTGGACGGCAAACTCCGCCCAGAACCACTGCGGCTCATTGTCCCCTATAATTGCCGCTACGTCGCCGCGCTTTAACCCCAGGCTTATCATCCCCAGCGAGAAGTATTTGATATTGTCGTAATACTCCTGCCAGCCATACTGCCGCCAGATGCCGAACGCCTTCATGGACATCGCCGTGCGGTCGCCCCACTTAGCGGCATTGTCTTTAATTATCTGTGGTATTGTTTCTCTTTTTCCCATAATTACCCATAAAAAAATACCTCCCGCATTTTGGGGAGGTAATTGATAACTAACTAATTACAGCTATACTAAGCTTACCAATCTATTTACGAACTAACAAAACCTCCCTGCGCACCCCTGGTGCGCCCGATAAAGATGAAGTTAAGTTTTCCTGACTCGTAATGATAGACTGACATTTGAAACTAGATTAACATATTTAGAATAAAGCTGTCAACATATTAAGTAGTATTTTGTTGGGATTGATTTATTATGAATTATTATCCCATATATTATATGTTATTTGAATATAAAAATAAGAATTGCACCTATAACAGCAACAACAATAAACCATAAAGTAGTTGCCCAATCACTAAAAGTAGTGCTGTTAAAACCAAGGTGCCAAACATACCAAACATCCCCGATGATCAAAATTACGCCGAGAATTTTGCTAATAATGACCATTGCGTTCCACTTGAAAAACATTTTAAATATGTTCATAAGTCTCCATTTTTAGTATTCTTAAGTAACGTATTTTTAATACTAGTATTTAGAGTATGTGTTGTCAAGGAATTGTTGTTAAAACATACCCAGCTACTAAATCCTCAACTACCCCGTCACTATCGTCGTGCCGGTTGCCTTAGCGATAAGCTTACCTTCCTGGTTGACTACCGTCATTTCTGTTACCCCGATGCGCCTGCCGCTCCTTAATACACGCCCCTCCGCCGTTAACTCATCCCCAGGGTTGGCGCCGGACAGTAGATAAATATTGAACTGCGACGCTATCGCCGGCATCACCAGTGAGTTGGATGCGTAAGCAAAAGCCTGGTCGGCTATCGCCATCACCACTCCTCCGAATACCATCCCGTTAAAGTTCAGGTGCTCCGGACCTATCTTCATTGTTGTCTTAGAGTAACCCGGTTTCAGCTCCACCAGCTTCATCTTCAGCGTAGCGGCAATCGGCTCCTCTTTTTCTCTGGTTTTTAGGAGTTCTACATAATCATGTGTTACGGTTTCATCTGTCATAATTATCACCCCTGCCTGTGTTTATTTTGCTTTATTATATCACAAGATTATCTGTTTCTCTCCTCAAATAAAAAGATTTTTTATATTATAAGCTGGAGTATGACAAATTTCTATTGCTGCACGTTTTCTCTCTACTGTAAACTAGAAACTGTGAAACAGATATTAACCAGTCTGACTCTCCATTACCATAAAACTAAAAACTAATAATCCACAAATGAAGCTAAAATAAAAAAAATCTTTGTAACGAACCCTGTATTGACAAAACTACAAAAATGCCTTCTAATATGAACATGCTAAATACGTAGGAGGTTGATATGTCTGTCTATCTGATGCTGACAACCCTTACCGACGCCGGTAGAAAGGCTTTACAGGAAAACCCAGAACTGCTTAAGGAAATCAATAAAGAGGTCGAGTTTACCGGGGCTAAAATCCTCACCCAGTACGCCCTCCTCGGCCAGTACGACTTCGTTAATATCATTGAAGCCCCCGGCAACGAAGCCGTCGCCAAACTCGCCATCCGCTTAAGCGCCAGCGGCAATACCCAGACCCTTACCCTTACCGCTATCTCTATTGATGACTTGATTCATACCCTTAAAAACCGCGAAAATCCCTGGTAGCTTAAGTATTCATGCAAAAAATAAGGGGCGAATAATATCGCCCCTTAACTTGTTCTATTAACGGTAAATTTTTGTTACTTATTGTTTACTGCGTGCTTACCCTTATTTCCCTTTAACATCTTACCAATGTTCGATATCGCCGTTAAAGGAAATATTATTACCGGTACCGCAATCAATATAGCTATTACAATCTGCCATTCCATCTCTATACACCTCTATTATCAGTGTATCAAGCTATCAGTTTCTATTCTTCCGCTTTGATGCCTATTTAAATGCGTCTGATTTTAGGTATATCTGCTTAATGTAGCTTTATTTCAGTATTGAGTCGGCGGTATTCAGGGTGTATCATAGAAATTAAAAGGACACTTATGCCAAAGATTAAGATATTAATCGCCGATGACCACGCGGTCGTTAGAGACGGCACTCGTCAGATACTGGCGCAGGAGCCTGATATGGACGTTGTCGGTGAGGCAGCCGACGGGGCTGACGCCATAAGATTGGCTGGGATTGTGAAGCCTGACGTTGCTATAATTGACATCGCCATGCCCGGCGTTGACGGTATAGAAGCCACCAAACAGATAAAAGCAAAATACCCCGCCATCGCCGTTTTGATTCTCTCTGCCTATGATGATGACCAGTTTGTATTCAGCCTGCTCGAAGCCGGTGCCGCCGGTTATCTTCTTAAAAGCGTGCGCGGCCGTGAGCTTGTCGATGCCGTCCGTCAGGTTTATGGCGGTGAATCGGTGCTACACCCCTCTATCGCCCGTAAGGTCCTTAACCGCTTTGTCCCCGCCCCCGGTAAAAGCTCGGTGAAAAAACCGACGGACATGTTAAGTGAGCGCGAGATTGAAGTTCTCAAACTAGCTACTCGCGGCTTGAGTAACCAAGACATCGCCGACGAGCTTTGTTTAAGCCTGCGCACCGTTCAGGCGCATCTTGGCCATATCTTTAATAAACTGCAGGTTAGCTCCCGAACCGAAGCCGTCGTCCGGGCGCTTAAAGAGGGCTGGGTGACGCTGGAGGACATACCCTGAAAATAAACTTTTTCCGCCATCTAACTGAATGGTTTCGTTTCCGGCGGGATTGTGTCGCTCGCCTCGAGGCGGCCCAGCAGGCGCTTAAAGCCTCCGAGGAAAGATACCGCAACCTTTTTGACAACGCCATTGACGGCATTTGGATGCATGACCTGAACGGTAATTTCATTAATGCCAACAAAGCCGCCATCAATATGATTGGCATTAGCTGGGAAGAACTTTATAACGGCAATGCCAAGGATTATTTGTCAAAAGAAAGTCTCGAACTAGCCCACAATATTAGAAAAAAAATGCTGAATAATGAACCGGTTGATCAACCTTATGAACAGCGTGTTGTCCGGCGCGACGGCACCGAAGTTTATATCCAGCTTTCCACCAGTATAATCTATGATAAAGGCAAGCCGGTAGGTTTTCAAAACATCGCCCGCAACATTACCGAACAAAAGAAGATGAATGAAAACCTCCGCTTTTACCTCCAGCAGGCTACCCGTGCCCAGGAAGAAGAACGCAAGCGCATCTCTCACGAACTGCATGATGATACGGTCCAGGCTTTAGTAGTGCTTTCACGTCAGCTGGATGCTTTAACTTCTGCCAGCAACGGTATGACAGAAGAATCTAAAAAACGCATTGAGGAATTATGGCAGCAGACCGATAGTATCCTGCAGGGCGTGCGGCGTTTAAGCCAGGACCTGCGCCCCGCCGCCATTGACCGCCTGGGTCTCTTACCGGCTGTGCGCTGGCTCGCCGAGGAAGTAACCAAGTATTCCGGAGTTGCTACCAACGTTCAGATAATCGGTAAGGAACATCGCCTCTCGGAGGAAGCTGCCATCGCCCTATTCCGCATCATTCAGGAGGCGTTACGCAACGTCTGGCGTCATTCCGGAGCCACCAGCGCCAAGATTATGGTTGAGTTTATCGAAAACCGTACTAAAATCACCATACATGATAACGGCAAGGGCTTTAAACTGACCGGCAAAATTGGTGATTTGGCTAAGCAAAGTAAACTTGGACTGGCGGGTATGCAGGAACGTGTTCAACTCCTCGGCGGGAAAATGGATGTGCAGTCCGAGCCAGGAAAAGGCACAACGATAACCGTAGATGTGCCAGGATAGAGGTTATTAGTATGGCGAAGAAAAAACAAAAACAGAATGTCTTTAAGAAGATACTCAACTCTCTCTATTACGACCGTAGTAAAGGTGGCCGTAAAAACGACGTAAAGAAACTACCCGTGGATAAAGAAATCGAGAACTTAAAGAACAAGCCTGCAGGCTCTTTTTAGTAAATTCTTTAGGGTAATTTTGGAGCGGGAGACGGGGCTCGAACCCGCGACAGCCTGCTTGGAGGGCAGGAACTCTACCAACTGAGTTACTCCCGCTTGCAGTTATAATTCTATCGTTAAAACTACGTATTGTCAAAGGATTTAATGTGAAAAATATTTGTCTCATATTCATAGTATTAATACTCACCTTTACCTTGTCTGCCTGTGACTTGTTTAACAAGTCGACGACGCAAACGCCAACAGATACTCTCACCGTCCACTTTATTGATGTTGGCCAGGGCGACGCTATTTTGATTGATTTTGGTGATACAGAAATATTGATTGATGGGGGCAAGAAAAACACCGGCGCCGCCCAATATATCAGCGCGTATGTCAATGGCCCATTAGAAGCCGTAATTGTAACCCACTTTGATACTGACCATATCGGTGGGTTATTACAGGTTTTTGAAGACTATGATGTTAGCGGATTCTGGTATCGCGGTGAGACTTCTGGAACTGCTACGGCTGATGATTTGATGACAGCGGTTGATAATGAAAATTCGGCGATTTATACGGTCACTCGTGGTGATGTTATTCAAGTAGGTATGCTGCAATTCTCCGTTCTTAATCCACCCGTCCCCTTCTTCGAGGATGAGAATAATGATTCGATTGTGCTTTTATTAACCTACGGACAAACTGACTTTCTTTTTATGGGTGATGCTGAAAAGGAAGCAGAAACTGATATGCTGTCCATGTTGACAGATATTGACATTCTTAAAGTCGGTCACCATGGTTCCGACTCTTCTTCCTCATGGGATTTCTTGCAGATAGTAAAACCCGAATATGCTATTTACATGGCTGGCATCGGGAATTCTTACGGGCATCCTCACCAGGTAACAATCAATAACCTTAACGCCATCGGCGCTGATATTTTTGGTACAGATGTTAACGGCACTATCCGTATATCTATCCAGGGACAGAATCCTCCGCAGATAGTAACCGCAAGATAATACTATCATGTAACCTCCCCCACCCTACCAACTGCTATTACGCCCGGGTTAGCTTTGCGACCATTTACGCGTTTTCACAAATTTCATGTCGTCGAGTTTTCCTAGTTTATTGAAATTGTGACGGGCATCTACCCAGCGCATTGTACCGGAGCGCCCGCGCATAGCGATTGACTGCGTAAATGCTCCGCCGCTGAAATACCGTACCCCTTTTAATAAATCACCGGTACTGACGCCGGTTGCCGCAAAGAATACATCATCACTGCTGATTAAGTCTTCGGTGGTATAAACCTTTTTAAGGTCTTCTCCTTTATCAATAGCAGACTGTTTTTCTTTATCGTTGCGGGGCCAGCCTTTGCATTGTATTGCGCCACCAACGCATCGTATCGCTGCGGCTGAAAGGACGCCCTCCGTCGTTCCGCCAATACCCATCAGCATATCTATATCTGTTTCCGGAATCGCGGCATCGATAGCGGCGGCAATATCACCATCGGAGATTAACTTTACTCTAGCTCCGGCTTTTCTGATGTCTTCTAACAGCTTTTCATGACGCGGTCGGTCTAGAACAACTACGGTTATCTCGGATATATTTTTAGTTTTCGCGGCAGCCACTCTTCTAATGTTTTCGGCTACCGGCGCGTCAATATCCAGAACATCTTTAGCTTCGGCATCCGTAACAATTTTATTCATATAAACGAGGTTGCGGGGGAAATGCATTGTCCCTCTGGCGGAAAGCGCTACAACCGAAATCGCGCCGGGTAAGCCTTTAGCCGTCAACGTCGTGCCGTCCACCGGGTCAACAGCGATATCTACTTTAGGTTCTGAACCGTCACCAATTTTCTCCCCAATATACAGCATCGGTGCTTCATCTTTTTCACCTTCACCAATCACTACGATGCCGTCCATCCGTACGAAACCCAATACATTGCGCATGGCGTTGACCGCTGCCTGGTCTACGTCATTCTTGTTACCCTTGCCTAGAAAGCGAGCCGCGGACATGGCGGCAGCTTCGGTGACGCGCACCAGTTCCATGGCAAGGTTGCGTTCGATGGAATCGTTTCTATTCGGGACATTACTATTTGGTGTGTTCATAATAAACTAATGCTTCCCTTTCTTAGCATGGTCGGGGTGAGAGGATTTGAACCTCCGACCTCAGCGTCCCAAACGCTGCGCGCTAAACCAACTGCGCTACACCCCGCCGCATAAAGTATAATCCTAAGAGTAACGGTGTGCAATATTTTTTCACAAAAAAGAGGGGCTTTACGCCCCTCTCAATTTACCGTTAAAAAAGATACAGATTTAGTCCCGGCAATCAGGGCATTTATCGTAATCGCTAAGTGGTGTGCCTGATTTCTTGGCGATATACTTAATCTGTTTTTCCGGTGCCCAGTATTGCCCGCAAACGGAGCATTTCTTCAGTTTGAAATCCATCGTATTATGCGGCCATTTTATTATGCGTTTGCCTTTAACATCCGTCATGGTAATCGCGCCGGTGGGACAGCTGTAAGCACAGGAACCGCACCCGATGCACGCATCGGCGAAATCTTCGTTAAAAGGAGTAACAATCTCTCGTTCCACGCCGCGCTGTGCCAGACTGATAGCCGCAACCCCAACGACTTCTTCACATGTGCGTGAGCAATTAGCACACAAGATACATTTATTGTTGCCTTCCTGCTCAACGAAGCGCGTCTTCTCAACTCCGGCTTCTTTAGCCATTTTCTGGATTTCTTCGGAGTCCGGGCATCTAGCCAGCAGTAATTCTAAAAGCATCTTACGAATTTTCTTAATTCGATCGGTATCGGTTTGTACTGTTAAGC
This sequence comes from Dehalococcoidales bacterium, assembly GCA_028714335.1. GTDB lineage: Bacteria > Chloroflexota > Dehalococcoidia > Dehalococcoidales > RBG-16-60-22 > RBG-13-51-18. Next base: position 2,359 of record JAQTMM010000006.1, on the reverse strand, counting down.
CTTCTTCCACCAGGTAAATACAAGAAGTGACTAGCCGTTCTCTGCCTTTAGCGGTCTTGATTTCCACCAGGCAAAGGCGGCAGGCTCCGTAAGGAGATACTTCCTCATTAGCGCATAAAGTGGGAATGTAGATGTTATTTTTACGGGCGGCGTCTAGTAGCGTTTTGCCTTCTTCCGTTTTGATCTGTCGTCCGTTAATCGTTATATTAACCATGTTATCCTACCCTTACGTTACTTTTAACCAATTTTACAGACGCCCGAGGGGCATTTCTTTTCTTTAATATGGGCTTCATATTCGTCTCTGAAATATTTTATTGAACTCAATACTGGATTGGGCGCCGATTGGCCTAACTGGCAAAGCGATGCGTCCAGCAGCGTGGCACAAAGCTCTTCAAGGAGTTCGATATCCCCTTCTTTACCGCGTCCCTGGGTAATGCCGTCTAGGATATATTTCATCTGCCTAAGCCCCTCGCGGCAGGGAACGCATTTACCACAGGACTCGCCTTCAAGGAAGGTAGTGTAGTAGCGCGCCATGTCAACCATGCAGGTCTTTTCATCCATGACAATCATGCCGCCGGAACCCATCATCGAACCGGCTTTGGTCAATTCGTCAAAGTCAACCGATAGGTCAAGCATGTTTTCCGGTAACATACCACCGCTGGGGCCGCCGGTCTGGACGGCTTTAAACTTCCTGCCCTTAGGAATACCGCCGCCGATGTCGAAGATGATTTCACGCAGCTTAATGCCCATCGGCACTTCTACGAGGCCGCTGTTGGTAATGTTGCCGGTAAGCGCAAATATCTTGGTGCCTTTGCTGCCAGTGGTGCCAATCTGTGAATACCAGTCAGCGCCTTTACTTATAATCAAGGGAATGTTAGCCCATGTTTCAACATTATTCAGGTTGCTCGGTTTGCCCCAGAGACCCTGTTCAGAGGTGTGAATGTATTTTGCCCGTGGTTCCCCCACCCTGCCTTCCAGCGACGCCATCAGTGCTGTGGATTCGCCGCAAACAAATGCGCCGCCGCCCCGTTTAATCTTTATTTTGAAGCTAAAACCCGAACCTAAGATATTATCGCCGAGGAGTCCGTTGGCTTCGGCCTGTTCAATCGCCGTGGTCATATTTCTTACGGCGAGAGGATATTCGTTGCGTATGTAAATAAAGCCCTCGTGGCTGCCGATGGCGTAAGCACCGATTACCATGCCTTCGAGTACGCTGTGGGGATTACCTTCTGCCAGACTGCGGTCCATGAACGCGCCGGGGTCACCCTCGTCAGCGTTGCAGATTACGTACTTGACATCGCCTTCAGCGTTACGGGTGCTCTCCCATTTACTTCCTGTCGGGAACCCCGCACCGCCGCGGCCTCTCAAACCTGATTTTTTTACCTCTTCAATGACATTTTCCGGAGTCATTTTAATGGCTTTAGTCAGAGCGGTATAGCCGCCAACTGCCAGATAATCTTCAATTGAGGTGGGGTCAATCAAACCATTGTTGCCGAAAATCAAGCGTTTCTGCAGTTTGTAGAAAGGAACATCTTTCTCGGAGGCTATTTTCTGATTGCTGGCTTTATCGGTATAAAGCATCCTCTCAATGACTTTATTGTTTACGGCTGTTTCCGAGACGATTTCCGGCACGTCTTTAATTCTGACTCTTTGATAGAGAATTTCTGTCGGCTTAATGATTACCAAGGGGCCCCGTTCACAAAAACCGTGACACCCTGTAACCCTGATGTCAACTTTGCTTTCAAGATTTTGCTTCTTGATTTCGTTCCTAAAAGATTCTGTCAACGCTTTGCCGCCGTAAGATTGGCAGCCTGTGCCATTACATATCGTAATGCACGGTTTATTGGGGTCTCTCTTTTGTATAATCGAGCTTCTTAATGTTTCCAACTCGCTCGGTGATTTCAGTTTAGCCACAGGAGTTCCTCCAGTTGTTAACTATAATTCTTCAACACGTCGCCGACTTTTTCGGGAGTCATTTCGCCATGATAATCTTCCCCGATTATAACCATCGGCCCCAAGGCGCAGGCGCCTACGCAGTTGACGGTTTCTAACGTAAATTTAAGATCGGTGGTATTTTCACCGTCTTTAATTCCCAGCTCTTGTTCTATCTGTGCAAGAACCTTATCGGCGCCGCGGACATGGCAGGCAGTACCCATACAGACGCTAATCAGGTTGCGTCCACGCGGTGTTAGATGGAAAGCCTTAAAGAAAGTAGTCACACTATACACACGGCTTAAGGGGATATCCAAGCCTTTGGTTATTGCTTCCAGCGCTTCACGCGGGAGATAGCCGACAGCTGACTGGGTATCGTGCAGAATATCAATCAGCGCCGATTTATCGTTCTGGTATTTTTTTAATA